>URAL01000001.1 GCA_900545805.1 uncultured Eubacteriales bacterium
CAAACGGAGTCAGAGTCCGGTGTGCTACCATTACACAAATCCGCTAAGCGCAAGAGCTATTATACCGTAAAATCGGAATTTGTCAATACCTAAGCAGCACTTTTTTAAGAAAACAGGCGGTCAAAATCGACCGCCTGTCTGTTATCTGTATCCTTATTTTTATCGTACGATGAAGTTGACGGAGGTATCGCCCTGCTCGTCAACGCCGAACTCGTAGTCCTTGCCGGGGAGGATCGCGTTTACGAGGATGCCGACGATGGATGCGACCGCGAGGCCGGAGAGAGACACGATGCCGATCTGGATGCTGCCGACGGAGTAGTTGATGCCGATCGCAAGGACGAGGATGAGCGCTGCAACGATGACATTGCGGCTGTTGGTGAAATCGACCTTGTTCTCAACGACGTTGCGGACGCCGACTGCGGAGATCATACCGTAGAGGATCAGGGAGATGCCGCCGATGGTCGCGGTGGGCATTGCTGTTATGAGGGCCGCGAACTTCGGGCAGAAGGAGAAGATTATCGCAAAGCATGCCGCGATGCGGATAACGCGGGGATCGTAGACCTTGCTGAGAGCGAGGACGCCGGTGTTCTCGCCGTAGGTGGTGTTTGCGGGTGCGCCGAAGAGTGCCGCGAGAGTGGTCGCAAGGCCGTCGCCGAGGAGGGTGCGGTGCAGTCCGGGGTCAGCAACAAAGTTCTTGCCGACGGTGGAGGATATCGCACAGATATCGCCGATATGCTCGACCATGGTCGCCAGGGACAGAGGCACGATGGTGAATATTGCGCTCAGGAGCATGCCGGTGTCAACATTCATATTGAACAGGTGGAATACGCTGTTTTCCCACACGATGGGCAGACCGACCAACTTGGCCTCCGCAACCTTTTCCGCAACGGCGGTGCGGGAGGCGGGGTCTATGAGCATGGAGATGAGGTAGGAGCCGAGCACGCCGAGGAGGATGGGGATGATCTTGGTCATGCCCTTGCCCCAGATGTTGAAGCAGACGACGATGATGATGGCCGCTGCTGCTACGAGCCAGTTGGCGTTGCAGTTTTTGATAGCCGAGGAGGACAGGATAAGGCCGATGGAAATGATGATGGGGCCTGTGACTATCGGGGGGAAGAACTTCATGACCTTTTTTACGCCGAATGCCTTGAACAGCGCCGACAGGATGACATACATAAGTCCTGCGCAGGCGACGCCGAAGCATGCGTAAACGAGGAGGTCGTTATTATATATGGGGTGTCCGGATGCGTCTGTACCTATGGTGCGGATCGCATTGTAGCCGCCGATGAAGGCGAACGAAGATCCGAGAAATGCGGGAACCTTGCGCTTTGTCAGCACGTGGAACAGCAGAGTGCCGAGGCCGGCAAACAGCAGCGTCGTTGCGATATCAAGTCCCGTAAGGAGCGGAACGAGAACGGTTGCACCGAACATTGCGAACATGTGCTGAAGTCCGAGAATCAGCATTCTGGGAGTGCCAAGGGTGCGTGCGTCGTACACGGGTCCATTAATCACGGTTTTTTCTTTCATTAGTGATTGTACCTCTCTTTGTGTAGTTTGTAGTTTTATATTAAGAATCTTTGCTGACTTATTGATCTGTCTCCATAAGATACACGCCCGTTTCGCCGTCAAACTCCGGCAGGCGAACCTCGATGAGCTCGGCTCGCGAGGTGGGAACGTTTTTGCCGACATAATCGGCCCTTATGGGCAGCTCGCGATGGCCGCGGTCTACCAGCACCGCAAACTGGATGCTGCGCGGACGCCCCGCCGTGAATACGGCTTCAATGGCGGCTCTCGCCGTGCGGCCGGTGTAGAGCACGTCATCAACGAGGACAACATTTTTATCGTTCACATCCGCGCCTATATCGGCCTTCGTTATGACAGGCTGCTCACTTTCGTGTGTGAGATCGTCGCGGTAAAAGCGGATATCAACGCTGCCGCAGGGAAGCTCGGCATTTTCAATCTTCTTAATGTTATCGCGGATGCGCTCGGATATGGGTACTCCCCTTCTGCGGATACCGACAAGCACAACATCATCGACGCCCTTGTTCTTTTCGGTTATCTCGTGAGATATTCTCATAAGTGCGCGGCTCATTGCCGCCTCATCCATAAGTCTTGCCTTGAGCTTCACATTATCACCCCGAACAAAAGAAAATCGCCCTGCCGAGAATCGGCAAGACGCGCAAGAGCATGACTCTCCCTTCGGAGAGATGCACAATATCTGCGATTTTGCCGGCTTCTCTGAACCGTCTTAAAAATCTTTTCCATGCGATTATACTTTCTCATTCACAATTTTGCAACACCTTTTTTGCTTTTCTGGCATTTTCGGAAAACATGACAAAACCCGAGGCAAAATGCCTCGGGTTTTCTGCTTATTTAGCTACATTATACACATCTTCTCTGAGATGCAGGAAGGTAGGCAGCTGCTCACGGACGGAATCCACCTCGTTTAAGTCGATATTACAATAAAGTATCTGCTCTGTTTCATCGCAGGCGGCCCTGACCATACCGAAGGGATCGGCGACGGTTGAATGCCCCCAGCACTCATAGTCAAAGCCATTGTACCGCGCTGCCGACGCTCCGACAAAGAACAGCTCGTTATCCATGGCACGGGCACGAACGCTCAGCTCCCAGTGTCTGGGGCCGGTGGTCATGTTGAACTGCGCAGGGCACAGTATTACCTCTGCCCCCCTTTTTGCCATAGCGCGTGTCAGCTCAGGGAAGCGGATATCAAAGCATATCTCAACGCCCATCCTCCCGAAGCGCGTGTCAAACACCGTGATGTCCTCGCCGGGCGCAAAACTGTGCGACTCCTTGAATCTTACGCCGCCCTTTATATCGACGTCAAACAGATGTATCTTGCGGTGGCGTGCGATCTCCCGCCCGGTCTCGTCAAAGACATAGCAGGTGTTGTACAGCTTATCGCCGCACTTTTCGGGCACCGAGCCTCCGACGAGGATGATGCCGTTTTCCTGTGCCCAGCGCGACATGGCATCTCTGCTCTCTCCCTTATCGTTATCGGCAACGGCGTGAAAATACTTTTTGGAGTACGGGCAGTTCCACATTTCCGGCAGCACGACAAGCTCGGCTCCGTTCGACGCGGCCTGCGCTATCATGCGCTTCGCTTTATGCATGGTTTGGATCTGGTCTGTCTCCGTGCGTATCTGAACGACGGCAAGCTTGAATTCGGGCTTCATTTTCAACACCTCACAGGCAATTTTCAAGATAACTCACTATGTCGAGCTCCTCGGTGGGTGCGTCCCTACGTAAGTACAGCGGATGATGCGGATGACCCTTGACGGAGCGCTTTCCCACGCTGTACCACTTCGCACCGTATTCGCGGCCGAGGCGCACCATGTCGAGGACGCAGTCCTTGAGATACGGGCGCTTTTCGATTATCGTGCCCCATGCCGCCCATACGGCGGGCGATACGCCCTCACCCACGTTCTTTAATATGTACTCGAAAGCGCGCATATTCTCGCGGTGCAGCCTCTCGTTGAGGACCGTATCCATATCGTCGGGATCAGTGGCACGCTGAGCATAGACGTTGAACATTATCCAGCTGTCATAGCCGTTGCCGGCAGCAATGCGCGATACGCTTTTGAGCGTGTTGTCAAGATCGCCGGGCGCTGCGGTGGACGGATTTATTCCGATGCAGATAAGCGGATCCTTTCCGCGTGTGCCGAGTATGTATCGGTAGTCTGTGTAATAGTCGGGAACATACAGCCACTTGTCCGAGTCATAGTCTCCACTGCTGCCGGATGCCGCGAGTGCCTCGTCAAAGCTCACGATATCAAGAAGGCTGCTTTCGCAGGTCGGGATATGCATTACTTGACAGCCTCAAGCAGAGCCTCGACTCTGTCGGTATCCTCCCAGCGGACGCCGAGGTCGGTACGACCCATATGACCGTAGGCAGCGAGCTTTCTGTAAATGGGCCTGGTGAGCTCAAGGTCGCGGATGATAGCGGTAGGGCGCAGGTCGAAGACTTTGTTTACCGCCTGAGCAAGCTTTTCGTCGGACACCTTGCCGGTGCCGTAGCTATCTACCATAACGGAGACGGGACGGGCAATGCCGATTGCGTAGGCAAGCTGAACAAGGCACTTATCTGCAAGGCCCGCCGCGACGATGTTCTTGGCGACATAGCGGGACGCGTAGGCCGCGCTGCGGTCTACCTTAGTGGGATCCTTGCCTGAGAAAGCGCCGCCGCCGTGAGGTGCGCTGCCGCCATAGGTATCGACAATGATCTTTCTTCCGGTAAGGCCGGAGTCGCCCTGCGGCCCGCCGATGACAAAGCGTCCGGTCGGGTTAACATAATACTTGGTGTTCTCATCTATAAGCTCCTCCGGAATGCCCGGCTTTATGACGAGCTCGACCATATCGCGGCGAATCTGCTCAAGGCTCACCTCCGGCGAATGCTGGGTCGAGAGAACGACGGTATCGACACGGGTGGGCTTGCCGTCATCGTCATACTCAACGGTGACCTGAGTTTTTCCGTCGGGGCGCAGATAGTCTACAAGGCCGGACTTTCTGACCTCGGCAAGGCGCTTTGCTATTTTATGTGAAAGACTTATGGCCAGGGGCATGAGCTCCTCGGTCTCGCGGCAGGCATATCCGAACATCATGCCCTGATCTCCCGCACCGTTGTCGAGCTCCGAGTCGCCGCTTTCCTTTGCCTCAAGGGATTTGTCAACGCCGAGGGCTATATCCGCCGATTGCTCGTCGATATTGGTAATGATGCCGCAGGTGTCGCAGTCGAAGCCGTACTTGGCTCTGTCGTAGCCTATATCGCGGATGACGCCGCGCGCAATCTTTGCTATGTCAATGTAGCACTCTGTGCTGATCTCGCCCATGATGTGGACAAGGCCGGTGGAAACGGTCGTTTCGCAGGCGACGCGGCCGTTGGGGTCTTTTTCGAGTATCGCGTCAAGTATCGCGTCCGAGATCTGGTCGCAGATCTTATCGGGATGTCCTTCGGTCACCGATTCCGATGTAAACAGTCTTTTGCTCATTTTTATTTCCTCCGAAAAATAGTATTTCCGAACACTCAGGCAATTAAAAAGCTCCGTCGAGCCGACGGAGCAACAAGTTTGGTCATAAGCCTCATCTTTCGATAATCACCGCCGGATTTGGCACCTTGCCTTCGCAGGTTGCCGGGCTTCACAGGGCCGTTCCCTCCGCCACTCTTGATAAGGTGTTCAGTTTTCGTATGAATTATAGCAGATGTACGGGCTTTGTCAAGTATAAATTGAAAATTATCATATTATGTTGTATACTGTGGTGTAATATATCTCTTTCGGAGGTCTACGCCATGATAATCGTACTAAAGCGAGGCGCATCACCCGAACAGGCCGAGGAGCTCAGATGTTGGATCCGCTGCCACAATCTCGAGGTCCAGACGACACGCGGCGAAAATCAGACAGTACTCGTCGTCATCGGCGACGCAAGCAGACTCGATGAGTCGTATATTGAAGACATGGAGATTGTCGAATACGTCAGGGCGATAACGCAGCCATATAAGCTCTCCGGGCGCAATTCACCGGACGACGCAAGCATTATTGATGTCGGTGGCGTTAAAATCGGCGGCGGCACGTTTACTATGATAGCAGGTCCCTGCTCGGTCGAGAGCGCCGAACAGATAGTCGGCATCGCGCATGAGGTCAAATCGGCCGGAGCTCAAATGCTTCGCGGCGGCGCGTTCAAGCCGCGCACATCGCCGTACAGCTTTCAGGGCATGCGGGCAGATGGATTGCCGCTTCTTGTCTCCGCCGGACGCAAGTGCGGCATGCCGATAGTCAGTGAGGTGACCGACAAGGAGCAGCTGCCGCTGTTCGGCGAGGTTGACATAATACAGGTCGGTGCACGCAACATGCAGAATTATGAGCTTCTGAAGTCGCTCAGCAGGCTAAACAAGCCCATACTTCTGAAGCGAGGCTGGGCAAACACAGTCAAGGAGCTGCTGACCTCGGCGGAGTACATAATGAGCGGCGGAAATGAGCGCGTTATTCTCTGTGAGCGCGGCATCCGTACATTTGAAACAGCAACGCGCAACACGCTTGATCTGTCTGCTGTGGCGGTGATAAAGGATCTGAGCCGTCTGCCGGTAATCGTCGATCCCAGCCACGCGACGGGGCACGCAAAATACGTTGAGCCCATGGCGCTGGCCGCTGCCGCCGCGGGCGCGGACGGTCTAATGATAGAGGTACACGACAATCCTGCACAATCGAAATGCGACGCGGCGCAGGCCATAACCCCGGCGCAGTTTGCGTCTGTTGCGGAAAAGGTGATTGCCCTGCGCAAGGCAATTTATTGAAGCTGAACACAGCTCTTTTCGGTTAATAAACTTCTTGACATAGGCGGTCGGCTATGCTATTATATTTCAGCGGCTATGTGCAGAAGTACCCAAGAGGCCGAAGGGGCTCCCCTGCTAAGGGAGTAGGCGTGTAAAAAGCGCGCGAGGGTTCAAATCCCTCCTTCTGCGCCATGAAAAGAGCACACTTATGTGTGCTCTTTTCAATAAGGAGAGTTATCGAAGTGGTCATAACGAGGCGGTCTTGAAAACCGTTTGGGCTTACGCCCACGTGGGTTCGAATCCCACACTCTCCGCCAAAAAAATGTTCTCACCGTCAGGTGGGAACATTTTTTGCAGATAAACAGGATTCGAACCCGAAGGTAAGAATAAAGCAGGAGTCGTTGACTCCTGCTTTATTGTACCCTTGCGCCGAAAGCGTTTTGCCAGGCGGAGTGCTCAATTCCTCCCGGCGCCGTGCTTTCGGCGCTCGCTATTTCGTTTCGCAGATGACGCTGCGGACAGTCTGCGTCAGTCCCCCCGCATCAATTCCGAAACAGGTCTTGCCAAACGTGCCGCTGTTCGTTCCGAAACCGGGAAGCAGATACTCCGATGTGGGCTCCGGCGTATCACAGCTCCGAAAACGATCCGCAAACGCGCATGACGGCTATCTCAATAACAGGTCGGGCTCGCGCCCTCCCAATAAATGAAATACTGCTTTATCAGTGCTGCTCGCACCATTTGACGATATCGTCAACGCACCAGCAGGGCGGCTCTCCGATACCGGTGGAGGCCATCTTATAGGTCGCCTTCTGCGCATCGGTAAGGTCGATCTTGCCCTCAAAGCGCGCGGCGATCTCCTTGTTTTTGATCTTCATGATGAATCTGAAGTGCGGCGGCAGCTTGTTGATATTAAATCCTCCCTGACGCGTGAAGAGAGGAACATCGGGACTTATCGCATTCTTCTTGCGGCCGATCTCCTCGCTCTTTGCGGAAGCCGGGCTCATGCCAACCTGAACTACGGCACCGATATCATACTTCTTCTCTGCCTTTTCGTAGCCCATTATCTTGCCGGCAAACAGCCAGCCGACGAAAATTATCTTCGTATCGGCAGGAATGTATTCTTTGCCGAGAGGGAATGCCGGAATGTGCAGGCGTGCCGAGAGAAGCTCTGCATATCTTTTGCAGGAACCGGTCGTAGACTTGTAAACTATTGCGCTGAACATAAAACTATACCCCCTGTATGTTTTTTGATTTGAGTATAGGATATCACAAGTGCTTGTCAAATTCAAGACTGACGAGCAGGTTAAAATGTCAATTTGTTAAAAGATTTTACCTCCATGAATAACACGGCCTACAGTTCAGATAATAATAGCGGACAAATTTTATGGGAGGTTCAATAAATGACGCCAAAGGAATTATTGTATATCGAAGACGCGCTGGGTCACACAAGATTTCTCATGACCCAGTGCAGTATGGCTGCAAACCAGTTGACCGACCCGGAGCTTAAGCGCCGGGTGCAGCAGCTCATTAACGGAAACCAGAAGCTGTTCACGCAGTTTTATGACCTTGTCTGAGGAGGGAACGGAATGAACGACAGAGACATCATGGAAAACCTGCTGCTTACGACCAAGGGCGTGTGCGATCTGTTCATGCACGGCGCCATAGAATCGAGCACCGCAAACGTTCATCAGGCATTCTGCTCAGCTCTCGGCAACAGTCTGAGCATGCAGGACAGTATTTATAAGGAGATGTCCGGCCACGGCTGGTACTCCGTCGAGCAGGCGCAGCAGCAGCGCATAGATCAGGTTAAGCAGAAATTCTCCACTTCCATGGCATAATCATAATATGCAAAGCCGCAGGCAAAGGACTGCGGTTTACATAACTCTATAGCTTTTTAATTTTTCCGGGGCTTATACAAAATGTCTTTGTAAATGCACGGTGGAAAGCCGAATAGTCGGAAAAGCCGCATTCTGCGGCAGCAGCCGACGCGCTCATTCCCTCACGGATAAGGCGTGCTGCAAGAACGAGCCTCTTTTGCCGTATATAATTGTGTACCGTGCAGCCTGTCTGCGCCTTGAAAAGGCGCATGAAATGATAGCGGCTAATGTAGCACATGGCGGCCATATCGTCGATATTCAGCTCCCGCGTCAGGTTCTCGTTAATATATGACAGCGCAGTGGCGATCTTCCCCCCTGTCTCGGCGGAATCCGCCTCGTGGCTGTTGTCGCTGAGCATTATGCGATTAATCAAAACCAAAAGCTGTACAAGCATAGTTCCGCGAAGGAGCTGTGCGCCGAAAAGCTCATCGCCCTGCGTTTTTTCAAGTCGGTGCAGCGCATCCTTCAGTCGCCCAACTCCGTCTGCGTCCGGTCGCATAAGGCAGTATCTCCGCTTTTCCGCTGCGGCAAAGCAGTCCATAAGTCCGGACTCGGGCGCAAAGCGCTCGACATACGCGGAGTCAAGGTATATTATTATCCGCTCGTAGGGAACGGAAAGGTCAATAGCCGCCTTGTGGATCATATGATGGCGCACCAGCAGGATGTCCCAGGGCTCGAGCTTATATGTCGTACCCTCAACGGTGTAATCAACCTTACCTGATATGAGAATTACGAGCTTGTCAAATTCGTGAAAGTGGAAGTCCTTTTCCTGTCCCGAGCTGTCATTTAAGTGAAAAAGGCGAAAATTCTCGTTAAGATAGCCGTCATTTGAGTATTTATACCGCTCTGTCATCATAATGCCTCCGAAATGTTCTTGCAGTAGATTATATAGCACTGTTTGCAATGTTTCAAGCACTTATATCAATTTACTTGGCAATTACATGCGAATATAATTGCCTCAGAAAAACTTATAAGGAGTCATGTCATGGCAAAGAAGAAATCATTTTTCAACACCTACGGATTTATAATATTCATGCTGGCCGGTATCATCGGCGGCTGTATCGTCGGTGCGCTCAACCCCGTCGTCAAGGACGCCTCCGGCGAGGTCATCTCCAGGGGAGCTACCGTCCTTGAGCCCATCGGAACGGTTTTCATAAACCTCATGTTCTGCGTCGTCGTTCCCATGGTTTTCTGCTCGATAGCATCGGCTATCGCAAATATGTCCAGCGCAAGACGTGCGGGAAGGGTAATGGGCATCACCATCGGAACCTTTCTTACCACCGCCGCAATAGCGGCGGTCATCATGTACGTCATCGTCCGCTTCTTCCCCGTCGTTACCGGTGACTACACCGTCGTTGAGGGAGAGGTCGGCTCGACCCTGAGCGTAACCGACATGATCATCAATTTCTTTACCAAGCCCGACTTCGGCGAGCTGTGGAGCCGTAAGGCTATCCTGCCGCTCATCATAGCCGCTGTCTTCTTCGGCTTCGGCATTCAGATGACCGGCGGCAAGGACAGTATGGTTGCAAAGCTCCTCGATAATCTGACTGCCGTTCTCATGAACGTGGTCAAGATCATCACCTACTACGCCCCCATCGGCTTCTTCGGCTTCTTCGCGTACCTTGTTGCCACCTACGGTCCCGATCTCATCGGCGACTACAGCCGCACGCTTATCATCTACTATGTGCTGTGCTTTGCATACATGCTCATCTTCTTCCCGATCTACGCCCGCTTCGGCGGCGGCAAGGGCGGCGCAAAGGTCATGTGGAAGCACCTGTTCCGTCCGGCGGCAGTGTCCTTCGGCACCTGCTCGTCTGTGGCTACAATCCCCACGAACCTTGAGGTCGCGGAGGAAACCGGCATCTCCAAGGAGGTCTCGAACATAGTCGTTCCCCTCGGAGCAACTATGCACATGGATGGCTCGGCAATGAGCGCCATTATCAAGGTCGCGTTCCTGTTCGGCATATTCGGCATGGACTTCGGCACGGGTCAGGCGATACTGGCAATCATCGTTGCGGTGTTCTCCTCCGTTGCAATGAGCGGTATCCCCGGCGGCGGCGGTACGGGTGAGCTGGTGCTGTGCACCCTGTTCTTCCCCGATCAGCTTGCTATCGCCTTCCCCATCGCGCTGGCAATCGGCAACCTCGTCGATCCTCCCGCAACGATGGTAAACGCGGCGGGCGACTATGTTGTCTCCTTCATCGTCGAGCGCTTTGTCAACGGCAAGGATTGGCTTCAGAAGAAGCTCGCAAAGGACGCGGAAAAGAAAATCGAAGCATAACGAATCTCTCCATATACACGCAAATCACCCACGCAGGAATTTCTGCGTGGGTGATTTTTTACTTCCGTCAAAATGAAGACAGGTCGTTAAAGGCGTACTTTCCGTTATTGAGCCTGAGTCCGAGCTTTACGACTCCGTCATCCTGCGCATTTTCCTGCTGCTCACCTTCACTTACAGGAAATCGGAGTTCAATGTACACGAAATTCATATGCCTGGAACTATAACGGTCATCTTCGTAGGCGCCTGCCAGCTCAGCGCCGCCCTGCGCGGCAAGCTCGGCTGCAATAGTGCATATTATGTCAAAGCGAGGCTCAATGCTCGAAGCCTTTTCCCAGCCGAGATACTCAATGTCCCGATATTGCAGGCTGAGGAGCAGCCCGGTCTCGTCGTCGATCATCATTTTAACGATACCGTCGGCATCGTGCATAAGTACCTTCCACACTACTACAGACGGCAGCTGCGCACTCTCGTCGACTATCATCACAGGCTGAGAACTTGTGAAGAAATAATCCTCCGACTGTGCGTCAACGCTGCGCGCACCGTAGAGCCGCAGCATCGCGTTATACTCCTCGGCTTTTGACTGCACCTCGTCAGCCAGCATATATTTGCCGGAGCTGAGCTCGGATTCATATTGAGTTTCCGATGCTACGAGCCTGTACTTATCCGCGAGGCTCGTGCTGCCGCGGCCATTGAGCCTGAGAGCGGCATCGACATCTGAAAGGCTCTCTTTCCTGTTCAAAACGGCACTGTCCTGAATATTGGCCGTCACGAGCGGTATGCCGAGGCCGATGCACACGGCAAGGACGATCGAGCATATAACTATCACTTTCTTTTTCATTTTGCACCTCCGTTCAAATTAACCGTCACGCATGCGCCGCCCTCGGGGCAGTTTTCAAACTCGATGCTGCCGCCGTGAAGATGAGCAATATCGCTGCACAGCGAAAGGCCGAGCCCCACGCCGCCCTGCGCGCGCGAGCGCGACTTATCGACTCTGTAAAACGCCTCCGTCAGGTGCGCCATGGCATTCTGCGGTATGCCCGGCCCGTTATCGCGCACGCGGATAATGCAGCCGGTGTCCGTAAGGCGTGACGATACGCGGATAAGCCCGCCGTGACCTATGGCCTTGCGCGCGTTATCAAGAAGATTAAACAGCAGCGACTTTACGAGCTCGGGCTCTAACAGGCACTGTCCCGTCTCGCACGAGCACTCTATGCCGATATCGCTTTTGGCGTACACCGGGCGGAGATAATCCGCTGTTTGGCATATTAGCTCATCGAGTGAAACGAGCTTCATATCAAGCTCGGTGTTTTTAAGAACAATTATATCCAGAAGCTTCAGCGACAGGCTTTCGAGGCGCTTACCCTCTGAGAAAATGTAGTTTACAGCCGCAGTATGCTCATCATCGCTTAATGACTGTGTACGCATGAGATCGGCATAGCCGATTATTGAGGTCATGGGCGTTTTCATTTCGTGAGCAAAGCTGCCCATGAATTCCTCCTGGCGGCGCATGGAGTCCTGAAGCTCGGAGACGTTCTCCTCAAGCCTCTGCGCCATTGCGTCAAAGCTCTCCGACAGTTCACCGATCTCGTCGCGGGTCTTGATATCCGCCCTGTACGAAAGCTCGCCCCCGGCAAGCTTCCTTGTCGCCGTTGTGAGCTTATCCAGGGGCTTTGTCAGCCATTTTGAAATGACGTAGGACAGGGCTGTCCCCACAGCGATTGTTGCGGCAAATATAAGCACATAGGCCTTATATTGTGCGCTTCGCATTGCGAAGACATCGGATATATCGTAAAACGCAACCAACGTCAGCGGTGTTGATTCCGTGCCGACGACGCTGCACAGCTTATAGTAGCGCTTGCCGTCGGCCATGCTCTCAATGCTTATACCGGTCTCCTTTGCATCCGATGAAAGCCCGGCATTTCCGACCGTGTACGCAAGCTCATCGCCGCTCAGCAGACGGAGCGCATCAAAATTTGTCATGCCCATGCCGTCCATCTCCTTGAGTATGCCGGCAATATCCGAGGTGTTCGGCAATGTGCTTATGCTGTTTACCATTTCTATCGTACGGATAAGAAAACGATATGAGTCCTCGGCAGCGGCCTTTTCCTGAGAAAGCGCCGAGGAAAAGGCGCTTCCTATCATAAGGCTCCCTCCGATACCGAAGGAAATTGACAGAAGCCATATCATGCACAGCGTTATCTTCAGGCGAAATTTCATTCTATTCCTCCAGGCGGTAGCCGACCTTGCTTACGGCAACGAGCTTATGCTCCCAGCCGACCTTTTTGCGCATGCGCTGAACGTGGATATCCACGGTCTTTGAGCCGCAGACATAGTCCCCTCCCCACACGCGCTCGTATATCGTCTCGCGGTAGAGTGCCGTGCCGGGGTTGCGCGCAAAAAGTAAAAGTATATCATACTCCTTTCGCGTGAGCGGCACGACCTCGTTATTGCGCACGACCTGCATCGCATCGGTGTCTATGGTGAGGTCGTCTATTGTTATTACGCTGTCCTTTTTATTGTATCTGCGCAGGACAACATCAACCCGTGCCTGAAGCTCGAGCACCTCAAAGGGCTTTACTATGTAATCCTCCGCGCCCATGCGCAGTCCGCGCACGCGATCGTTCACAGAGCCCATTGCCGTTATGAATATGACCGGCACGCCCAGCGGCCTTATATACTCCAAAAGCTCAAAGCCGTCGACCTCCGGCAGCATGATATCGAGCAGCACGAGGTCATACACGTTTTCGTCGAACATATCGGCAGCTGTCATGCCGTCAAAGGCGCAGTCGCAGCTGTAGCCAAGCTTGCCGAGGCTGAGCTTAATCAGATCAGATATGGGTTTTTCATCTTCAACAACGAGAATTTTAATCATTTTCATCACCCGCCGTATAAATCATAACACATTTCGGCATCATAGCGGCAAAAAAGCGCAGCCTCAGCTGCGCTTTTTAAGAAATTTCAGTTTTGTTTCGCTTGTTATGATAGCAAGGAAGATAAGACAGAAGCCGAGAGCGATGTTAAATGTAAGCACCTCTTCGCCGAGAATAACAGATATTGCTGTTCCGAAAACGGACTCAAGCGTCAGGATAACTGCGGCCTGAGCCGGCGGCGTGTACTTCTGTCCGATGGTCTGGAGGAAAAAGCACAGGCCTGTGCATATAAAGGTCATGTAAGCAATGCTCCACCATGTGCCGTTCGGGATATCGTGCGGCACCGACTCGAAAACGGCAGCGCCGATAAGACAGATAATGCCTCCGACGGCAAACTGGATCATCGTCACGATAAGAGGATCTCGATCCTCGACAGAGTGCGCCGTTACGATGATGTGCAGTCCGTAAAACAGGCCGCAGCAGATAGTGAGCATATCGCCGATATTTACACTCAGGTCGTTATTAAGGCACACGAAGCCCATTCCGATAAGGCAGACGACGGCCGCGAGAATATTATATCTGTCCGGCTTTTTGTGCGCTATCGCCCAGTACAGAAACGGGACGAGAATGCAGTATGTCGCCGTCAGAAACGCGTTTTTGCCAGGCGTCGTGTACACAAGGCCGTAGGTCTGCACGATGTAGGCAAGCGCAAGGCAGGTGCCCATGAGCATGCCGCCCTTTATATAGCCCCTGTCTATCTTTTTAAAGCGCGGCAGGCAGGCTATGAGCATCATAAGCGCCGCTCCGACAAAGCGGATGGCAAGCACCCACATCGGTGTGATGCTGTCGAGCGCTGACTTTAAAATGACAAACGAACTGCCCCATATGAGCGTTGTACCGATGAGGCAGGCTCGCCCTATATTTGCTTTGTTGTATTTCATTTTGATTATGTTTTTACCATATGCAGTGCGGCGGCGCGCAGCATGAGCTTCTTTACCGTGCCGCTGTCAAATTCGATTTCTATAAGATAGTCGTTGCCCATCGGGGTCATTTTTATGAGCTTACCGTCGCCAAAGGCCTTATGGCGCACCCGGTCGCCGACGGAGAACTGCGGCTTCCCGGCCGTTTTGGGCTTAGGCGCGGCGGGCGGCGCAACAGGCTTCTTAAGGCTTTGGCCGGACGGTGCACGGAAGGCAAACTCCCTCTGCACCTGCGAGCGCTCGGAATAGCCGTAACCCCTGGGGATATTGCGCTTTTCAAGATGCTCCTCCGGTATCTCGTCGATAAAGCGCGAGACGCGGTTTGCAGTCGTGCGGCCGAAGAGCATTCTCTGACGTGCGCCGGAAAGGAACAAGCGCTTTTTTGCACGCGTTATGGCAACGTAGCAGAGTCTGCGCTCCTCCTCCATCTCGTCGGCCTCGCCGATGGCCTTTATTCCGGGAAAAATGCCCTCCTCGCAGCCGACGACAAAGACGTTGGAAAACTCCAGTCCCTTTGCCGAGTGCATGGTCATCATGACGACGCAGTCGGCATCCTCGTCGTAGTTATCCATATCTGTATACAGCGCAACATCGGCAAGATAGCCCTCAAGCGAGGGAGAATCGGTCTCGCCCTTGTAGCTTATGATGCTGGACTTGAGCTCTCTTATATTCTGCGCACGGGCATCGTCCTCAACCGTGTGCTTTTCCTCGAGCATTCGCAGATAGCCCGTGCGCTCGACAAGCTGATTGTACAGCAGATCGGGCGCAAGCTCGTCCTTCTGAGACGCAAGCTCGTTAATCATTCCGGCAAACAGCAGCATACGCGGCGCGGCGCGGCTGAGGTCGGGATAAAGCTCCGCCTTGCTTATGACGGAAAACAGCGAGCAGTTATTTTCATGCGCTATTGCGGACGCGGTCTCGATGCTTTTGGCTCCGATGCCGCGAGGAGGATTATTTATGATCCTGCCAAGTCGCAGATCGTCGTCCGGTGAGGCTATGACGCACAGGTATGCCAGCATATCCTTGATCTCGGCGCGGTCAAAGAAGCCCGTGCCGCCAAATATTTTATATGGTATGCCGTTGCGCTTGAATGCCTGCTCTATCTGGTGCGACTGTGCGTTCATGCGGTATAGCACTGCGTTATCGCCCCAGGAAGCGCCCTTGCCGTAGAGCCCCAGTATCTGAGAGGCGACGAAGCTCGCCTCATCATGCTCGTTGTCGGCCACATACAGCTCGGGCTTTTCGCCCATATCGCCCTTTGTCCACAGCTCCTTGCCCTTGCGGCCGAGATTGTTTTTAATGACCGCGTTGGCAGCGCCGAGGATGTGCCCCGTGCTGCGATAGTTCTGCTCAAGGCGTATGACGCGGCAGCCCCTATGCTCATCCTCGAACGAGAGGATGTTCTCAATTGTAGCGCCGCGGAATTTATATATGCTCTGATCGTCGTCGCCGACGACGCAGATATTGCCCCAACCCTCGGCAAGCCTGGACGCGAGCATATACTGGAGCTTGTTCGTGTCCTGATATTCGTCGATAAGTATGTATTTAAACCGCTTCTGCCAGTATCGGCAGACGTCCTCGTTTTCGTCGAGAAGCTTTTCGGTGTAATATATGAGATCGTCAAAATCCATTGCTCCGGCGGCAAAGGCGCGTCGGGAATACTCGGCGTATATCTCCGCTATTTTGACTCTGCGCACGTCTCCCGTCGCCTTTGCGCGGGCATAGTAGTGCTCGGGCGAGCAGTAATCGTCCTTCGCGCGGCTTATCTCGGAAAGCAGCATACGCGGCGGGTATTTCTTATCATCAAGGTCAAAATCACGCAGAATGTGCTTTATAAGGCTCTGACTGTCGGAGCTGTCATATATCGTGAAGCTCGGAGTAAAGCCCAGACGCTCCGCATCGCGCCGAAGTATGCGCACACATGCAGAGTGGAAGGTCGAGGCCCACACATCCGCGCCGGCCTCGCCGAGCATTTTCGATAGCCTCGTTTTCAGCTCATCTGCCGCCTTGTTCGTAAACGTGATGGCGAGGATGCGCCAGGGCTCTACCGGCTCAAGGGCCGCCGTGCGTCGAGCCTCGTCGTCAAGCCGCGCCATTTTGTCAATATCCTCAACGCTCGCGTTTTCCGGTATCACGTCGCTGTCGGCGGCCTTGCCGTAGCGCATGAGATTTGCTATCCTGTTTATGAGAACCGTTGTTTTGCCGCTGCCGGCGCCCGCCAGAATGAGCAGTGCGCCCTCAGTCGCCATGACAGCCTTTCTCTGCATGGGATTAAGCCCGGCAAAATCGGTCTCTATTACTTTTTTTCTCGCTTCAAGGTATCTTTCTTCAAAACTTTTATTCATGACGTGTCATTTTACCACGAACGCATGGCTCTTTCAAGTGTGGGCGCTGTCGAGCACGATGTGGTCGTATCGTTTGGACGGGCGGTAGATAATGAGCGCTATAAAAATAAGAACAGCCGTCGCCGCAAGGCTTACGGGATATACGGTCATTATCGTCGCAAAGGTCCTGCTCACGGGGAACACGGTGTATATCCACGCGATGCGTATTCCGCACACACCGAGCATCGTCAGGATCGCCGGCACAAGGGATATGCCGTAGCCGCGCATATATGACGACATGACCTCGTACAGGAGCGAGAATATATACGAGGTATAGACTATCTTCAGGCGAGTAAAACCGATCTCGATGACCTCCGGGTCGTTGTTGAACAGTCCTATGAGATATTTTCCGGTAAGCAGCATGATAAGCATCGTCGTTCCCGTAATGATGATACCCTCGATAATGCAGAGCTTGAGCGTCTTGCGGCAGCGGTCTATCTGCGCCGCGCCGTAGTTCTGGCCGACAAAGGTCGTGCAGGCCTGGCCGAAGGAGTTGAGAATGTAATAGGCCATGATTTCAACGTTGAACGCCGCCGAGGACGCCGCCATCGTCACCTTGCCGAGGCTGTTTATCGCCGACGATATGATGATGTTCGAAAGTGAAAATACAGCGCTTTGGATGCCGGCCGGAAGGCCTATTTTCAGTATGCGCCAAAGTATTTTCCAGTCAATACGCAGCTCATTGAGCTCAATGTGAACTGAAAGCTTGCTTTTTAAAAGCTTCCTTCCGAGGATAACTGAGCTTACAAGGTTTGCAATGACAGTCGCGATGGCAACACCGTCGACCGTCATATCCAGAACGGTAACGAAAAATATATTGAGTATAACGTTCAGAATACCGGACACCGCAAGCGCTATGAGCGGAGTTTTCGTATCGCCTGCGCTGCGGAATATCGCGGATTCAAAGTTATAAAGGAATATAACGGGCAAACCGAGCAGATAAATGCGCATATAGGTCATGGCAAGCGGAAAAACATCATCGGGGACGTTGAGCATCATAAGCACCGGCCTTGCAAGCAGCTGGCCTATTAGCATGACGATAAAGCCGCCGAGCACGGATGCGACGACGGATGTGTGCACCGCACGGGAAACCGTTTCCCTGTCTCCCCTGCCTATGGCGTTTGCTATGACGACGTTAGCTCCGAGAGCTATGCCTATAAACAGGTTGAGTACAAGGCCTATGACAGGGCCGTTCGCACCGACCGCAGCGACTGCCGCGACTCTGTCGGTCGAAGCGAAATTGCCGACTATTGCAACGTCGGATGCATTAAAAAGCTGCCCCAAAATGCCTGTTGCCGCAACCGGCAGAGCATAGAGCAGTATCTTATCCCACATTGAGCCGTTGAGCATGTCTATCGCAAGGCTTCTTTTTCTTTTTTCCATATACACACCCACCCTATTCTGAAAGCACCATGATATTTTAACGCAAACTTTACGGATTTCAAGGCCTCATACTTTATTTAATAAATTATTAATAAGTTTTGGTCAAAGTGCATTATCCGTGTGCAATAAGAACAGAACCGCACGGGAACAATTCCCGTGCGGCTTTTCAAACTATGAAAGTATTTCCCTAAGCTGATTTATGGCCTTGCGCTCAAGGCGCGATATCTGCACCTGAGATACGCCCAGCACCCTTGCCGTTTTCTCCTGCGTGAAACCATGATAATAGCGCAGATACAGCGTTTTTCGCTCCTTTTCAGGCAGGCTCTCAATGGCGCATCGCAGGGCGATATGCTCTATCATGCGTTCCTCGCCGTACAGGTCGCACAGTATATGCTCCAGGGTGAAGCCCTCCTCGCCGGTTTCGCGCTGAAGGCTCTCGGCCGGGCCGGTGGCCGTTTCGGCAAAGGCTATCTCCTCAGGTGTAAGGCCGAGCTCTGCGGCAAGCTCAGATAAAAGCGGTGCCCGGCCCAGGCGCTGCTCAAGCAAGCCTCGAGAGTTTTTTATACGCTGCGAGCGCTCTTTTATGCTTCGGCTTACCTTTACCGTTCCGTCGTCGCGCAGAAAGCGGCGTATTTCGCCAGTTATCTTCGGCACGGCATAGGTTGAAAACTGCGTTCCGAAGTCCGGATCAAATCCGGCTATAGCTTTAAGAAAGCCGAGACAGCCGAGCTGGTAAAGATCGTCCGGCTCAGCGCCGCGGCCGAAAAAGCGGCGGGCGACGCTCCATATCAGTCCCGAGTTTTCCTCAACAAGCCGCTCGGCAGCGGCCTTGTCCCCCGCTTGAGCCAAACGGAGGTCATTGAGCATGCGCTCAGTCATCGAAAGGCTCTGCGCTGTCGAATGGTGCGCAGCATTATGACCGTTGTGCCCTTGCCGGGCACACTTTTCACCTTGAGCTTGTCCATGAAGCTCTCCATAATGGTAAAGCCCATGCCGCTGCGCTCCTCGCCGCCTGTCGTATACATCGGCAGCATCGCCTGCTGGAGATCGGCTATGCCGCGCCCCTTGTCGCGGACGGTTATCTCCAGCTTTTCCCCGTCGAGAATACGCAGACGCATCATTATCGTCCCTATGCTGTCCGGGTAAGCGTGAACGATACAGTTTGTCACTGCCTCACTGACCGATGTCTTGATATCGCCCAGCTCATCAAGCGTCGGGTCAAGCTGCGCGGCAAAGCCGGCCGCAGCGGCGCGGGCAAAGCTCTCGTTCGAGCTGCAGCTTGGAAATTCAAGCTTTATGTAGTTTGTCACCGTCATGTCGTTACCTCCCTTTTTGCGGCAATCGGTATCAGTCTGTCAATGCCTGAGGCGTCGAGCACCTTGAGCGGCTGAGACTGAGGGTTTTCAATATACATCCGTCCTCCGGCATTCCGCATTTTCCTATAGCTGCGCACGATGACGGCAATGCCGGACGAATCCATAAAGCCCAGCTGCGTCAGGTCGAGCACAAGGTCTCGCGGAAGATATCTGTCGATGCCCTCGGCAATGCCGGAGACCGCCATTTTCGCGCTGTGATGGTCAAGCTCCCCTGCAAGGTACACTGTCAGCCTGCCGTCGGAGTATTCCGATGCTATTTTCATTTTTATCACCCCAATGTTAAAAAAACTGATGTCAAGCTATGCTTGACATCAGTTTAAATGTTTATATGTGCATTTTTTGCAGAAGCCCGTCGGACTTATCCGAGATTTTTGAGGCTTTCCTCAAGATTTTCGATAAGCGCTTCGAGCTTTGCCTTCTTTTCACGCTCGACATTGACGACCTTCTCCGGTGCGCGGGAGACGAAATTCTCGTTTGCAAGCTTTGCTATCTGTCCGTCGAGCTGCTTTTTGGCGTTTGCAAGCTCCTTTTCCATGCGGGTTCGCTCCTTTTCAAGGTCGACGAGCTCTGCCATGGGCATGAACATGCGTGCGTTATCGGTTATGACCGATACCATGCCGTCGGTCGACTCGGGAAGCTCGGCTCTTACCTCAATACCGGAGGCATAGGCGAGCTTGCAGATGAATTTTTCACCGTCGGTGAAGGCCTTGGCCTTGTCGGTAACTATAATGAGGTGGCTCTTCCTGGACGGGGGCACGTTCATCTCTGCTCTGCGGGCGCGCACGGCCTTTATGGCGTCCATGACCATGCCGAAGCTCGTCTCGTCCTCGGGGAAGTTGAGGCTCCCGTCGTACACGGGGTAGGACTGCATCATCAGCGCGTAGCCCTCGTGCGGCAGCGCCTGCCATATCTCCTCGGTGATAAACGGCATGAACGGGTGCAGAAGCTTGAGTATCTCGACAAGGACGTACAGCAGAACGCGCTGCGCACCCTCCTTTGCCGTCTCGTCGTCGCCGTTAAGGCGCGGCTTTGTAAGCTCGATATACCAGTCGCAGTAGTCGTCCCAAATGAAGTCGTATATCTTGCCGGCCGCGACGCCGAGCTCAAAGCTGTCCATATTGTCGCAGACCTCTTTAATAACGCGATCAAGCTTTGACAGTATCCACTTATCCTCGGTTTCGAGCTTTTCGGGCAGGTGATTGTCCTCAACGGTAAGGTTCATCATTACAAAACGCGACGCGTTCCATATCTTATTGCAGAAGTTGCGCATCGCCTCGCACTTTTCAACGTAAAAGCGCATGTCGTTGCCGGGGCTGTTGCCGGTTATGAGGTTAAAGCGCAGTGCGTCAGCGCCGTACTTTTCGGCCATCTCCAGCGGGTCTATGCCGTTGCCGAGGCTCTTGGACATTTTTCTTCCCTGACTGTCGCGCACAAGGCCGTGGATGAACACAGTGTGGAACGGCTCCTTTTTCATCTGCTCCATGCCGGAGAAGATCATTCTTGCGACCCAGAAGAAGATAATATCATAGCCCGTTACCATGACCGAGGTAGGATACCAGTAGTCAAGCTCCGGGGTCTTGTCCGGCCAGCCCATGGTCGAAAACGGCCAGAGCGCGGAGGAGAACCATGTGTCGAGAACATCCTCTTCCTGACGGATATTTTTGCTGTGGCAGTATTCGCACTCGCAGGGATCCTCGCGTGCAACGGTTATTTTTCCGCAGTCGTCGCAGTACCATGCCGGTATTCTGTGTCCCCACCAGAGCTGACGGGAGATGCACCAGTCGTGTACATTCTCCATCCAGTTCATATAGGTCTTTGTGAAGCGCTCGGGAACGAACTTTATCCTTCCGTCCTTCACAACGTCAATGGCTGCTTTGGCAAGAGGCTTCATCCTGACAAACCACTGAGGGCTCGTAAGCGGCTCAACGACGGTGCCGCAGCGGTAGCAGCAGCCGACATTGTGGTTATACGGCTCGACCTTGACGAGATAGCCCTGCTCCTCAAGATCGGCGACGATGGCCTTGCGCGCCTCATAGCGGTCCATGCCGTTATACTTTCCGCCGTTTATGATCTTCGCGTCCTCGTCAATGCAGAGTATCTGCTCAAGGTTGTGCCTGAGCCCAACCTCATAGTCGTTCGGGTCGTGGCAGGGCGTCATCTTGACGGCACCGGTGCCGAAGCCGAGCTCGACATATTCGTCGGCGACGATGGGGAGCCTTCTTCCGACCAGCGGCAGTATGGCGTTCTTGCCGACAAGGTGCTTATAGCGCTCATCGTCGGGGTGCACCGCAACGCCGGAGTCGCCGAGCATGGTCTCCGGACGGGTAGTCGCGATGATAAACTCCTCGTCGGAATCCTCGATGGGATATCTTATGTGCCAGAAAGATCCGGGCATTTCCTTATACTCGACCTCGGCGTCGGAAAGCGCCGTGCGGCACTTGGGGCACCAGTTTATGATACGGCTGCCCTTGTAGATAAGTCCCTTTTCGTACAGCTCGCAGAAGGTCTCGCGCACGCTCTTTGCACGCGTTTCATCCATGGTAAAGGCGCTTCTGTCCCAATCGCAGGACGCGCCGAGCACCTTCTGCTGCTCAACAATGCGGTCACCGTATTTATTTTTCCAGTCCCAGACGCGCTCGAGGAATTTCTCGCGGCCGAGATCGTAGCGCGTAAGTCCCTCCTTGACGCGCAGCTCCTCCTCGACCTTGATCTGTGTTGCTATGCCGGCATGATCGGTGCCGGGAAGCCACAGCGCAGCATAGCCCTGCATGCGCTTATAGCGGATCAGGATATCCTGCAGGGTCGAATCGAGCGCATGACCCATGTGAAGCTGGCCTGTTACGTTGGGGGGCGGCATAACTATCGAAAACGGCTTTTTGTCGGGGTCTATGACGCCCTTGAAGCAGCCGTGCGACTGCCACATATCATATATTCTCTTTTCCACCGTACCGGGGTCGTACACCTTCGGCAGCTCTTTCATATCTGTTCCTCCTTAACAAATAAAAAACTGCGCCCCGAAAAATCAGGACGCAGTATTACGCGGTACCACCTGAATTCCGCGCTGTGCGCGGCACTCAACGCTCTGTAACGGGAGCTCCCGTCCGGCCTACTTGAATTTCGGCACGGCTGCTCGGGACCGACCTTCGGCGGCATGCTTAGGAGCTTTCACCGGCCGCTCCCTCTCTGAAAAGCAAGCTACGCTTACTCCTGTCCGTCAATGCCTTTAATAAATCTTATTATATGCACTTTTTACCCGAAAAGTCAAGCCGGTAATTATTCGCCGCGCTCGATGCCCCAGAAAAACAGTGCGACCGTGCCGGGGCCGGTGTGGCTGCCGATGGTCGTTCCGACATAGTTTATCTCGACCTTGCCGTTGAGCTTGGGGAAGCGCTCCTCGACGAGAGCGGCGACTTCCTTCGCGTCCTCAACACAGCCCGACTGCGAGATGTAGCACTTGCCGGAGTAGTCGAGTCCGTCGTTTGCGCACTGCTCCATGCGCTCGACGATGGTCTTTATGACCTTTTTCTTAGTGCGGATCTTTTCCCTGGGAATAAGCCTGCCGAGGTTGTCCATATTCAGCAGCGGGCAGATGTTGAGCATCGTTCCGAAGAAGCCTGCCGCCTTGGAAATTCTGCCGCCCTTGACGTAGAAGCTGAGATCCGTGGAGAAGAACCAGTGGTGCAGATGCAGCTTGTTGGCTTCGACCCATTCGCGAGCCTCGTCAACGCTCAGGCCCTCGTCGCGTTTGTCGGCAAGCGTGTCCATCAAAAGGCCGTAGCCGGAGGATGCGCCGAGAGAATCGACTATGTATATCTTGCGCTCGGGGAAATCCTGAGCGAGTATCTCGGCTGCGCTGCGTGCGGAGTTAATTGTACCGGAGATACCGCTCGAGAGCGTTACATGCAGGATGTCCTTGCCCTCTTTAAGAAAAGGAGTAAAGAAATCGATGTACTCGGAAACGTTAACCTGACTGGTCTTGGTCTCCGCACCCTCGGCCATTTTCTTGTAAAACTCCTCAAACGGAATGCTCTGGCCGAGGTCATCGCTGTAGTCCTCGCCGTTTAGAATATAGTGGAAGCAGACATATTTGATATCGCGCGCTTGGAAATGCTCCTTCGAAAGGTCTGCCGTCGAGCAGCAGCTTATTATATAGTCAGACATAATTTCCTCCAATAATCAATAAATATGCCCGTATACAACGGATAACCCATTATATACGGGCAGAAAATGAATTGCAACAAATATTGAAACTTTTTTAGCCGAACATGCGAATAAGCTCCTCGCAGCTTGTCACGCCGACCTCTTTACCGATCTGCTTTCCGTCCTTAAATGCGATGAGTGTCGGGATGCTCATAACGCCGAAGCGCTGTGCGACAGACGGTACCTGATCGACATCGAGCTTGCAGACCTTGACGCGGCCCTCCATCTGCTTGTCAAACTCCTCAAGTATCGGGGCCTGCATGCGGCAGGGGCCGCACCAGGTCGCCCAGAAATCGACCAGCACGAGGCCTGAGGAAGTGACGGAATCAAAATTATCCTTCGTAAGATGCATTATCATGATTTATATCTCCTTTTCGATGGTGTTTATATATTCGCAGGCAGAAAGCGCGGTGACGTTGCCCTCGCCCACGGCCTTTGCTATCTGATACGGTGCTCCCGTGCAGTCGCCGGCGGCGTAAACGCCCCTTATGTTAGTTTTTCCGCTGCGGTCTGTTTTTATTATGCCGCGCTCGGACTCTATACCGGAAACAAGACTCTCGGATGTAAGCGTGTCTTTAAGAATAAAAACACAGTCAACCTTATGCTCCTGCCCGTTAACGACAAGCGTATCGGCCTTCATTCCGCCGCGGATATCAAATTTCTCCTTACCTGTGAAGGGCAGCACCCGGCAGCCGATATCGCGCAGAAGCTGCGCATCGTGCGCGGCCTCCTCGCTGTTGCCTATGACGGCGACGGTCTTGCCCTTATAAAGCATTCCGTCACAGGTAGCGCAATAGCTCACTCCCCTGCCGAGAAACTCCGTCTCACCCGGGCATATCGGGCGGCGGCTTATGCCGCTTGCGACTATAACTGCGCCTGCCTCGTAAAACTCGCGCCCGACGGCAACGCCAATTGTTTTTCCGAGCGGCACGACACTCAGCGCACGTCCTTTTATAATAACGGCGTCGCTTTCCTCAAGCTGCCTTGTCATTGCTTTTATTATATCCGCACCCGTTCCCGATATGCCGGGGTAATTCGTGACGCTTTCGGCAGGGTACAGCTTGCTGCTCTCGGGCGGGTTTGCGATAACCCCGGTCTTTTTGCCGCGATTGCAGGCCGTGAGCGCCGCCGATACTCCGGCAGGTCCTGCGCCGATGATGAGTATGTCAAACTTATTGTCCATTTTTATCACCTGTAATCATATTATCACAGCTTTCGCGTTTTCTCAACGGCATATACAACATCTCTCAAATTAATTTTTTATATTGTAATTGCGTGAGAATTCGTTTATAATTTTACTACCCATTCAAACAGGAGTATGAACCATGGAAGAGATAAGCAAAAACTTTATTGAAAACTTTATTGATGAGGACCTTTCCGAGGGCGGCAGATTTGCCGGGATGCAGGTGCACACCCGTTTTCCGCCCGAGCCGAACGGCTATCTGCACATCGGCCACTGCAAGGCGCTTATCATAGATTTCGGCACTGCCGAGAAGTACGGCGGTATCTGCAACCTGCGCATGGACGATACCAACCCCGCCAAAGAGGATACAGAGTACGTAGACGCCATTCAGGAGGACATACACTGGCTAGGCTTTGACTGGGGCGAACGCTTCTTCTACGGTTCGGATTATTTCGAAAAAACCTACGAATATGCTGTTGAGCTCATAAAAAAGGGTCTTGCCTATGTCTGTGAGCTCACACCCGAGCAGTTTAAGGAATACCGCGGAGATACGACAAAGCCCGCCGTAAGCCCCTACCGCGACAGACCAGTCGAGGAGAGCCTTGAGCTCTTCGAGCGCATGAAAAACGGCGAATTCCCCGAGGGCAGGTACACGCTGCGCGCTAAAATCGACCTTGCCTCCGGCAATTTCAATATGCGCGACCCCGTGCTGTACCGCATCAGATATATCGAGCATCACCGTCAGGGCACGAAGTGGTGCATCTTCCCTATGTACGATTTTGCTCATCCGATTCAGGACGCGCTCGAGGGTATAACCCACTCGCTGTGCTCGCTTGAGTACGAGGATCACCGTCCGCTGTACGACTGGGTGATTAACAATGTCTCCGTTCCCTCCAGGCCGCGACAGATCGAGTTTGCGCGCCTGGGCATAAACTACACCGTGCTAAGCAAGCGCAAGCTCAGAAGGCTTGTGGAGGAAGGCCTTGTCTCCGGCTGGGACGATCCGCGCATGCCGACGCTGTGCGGTCTGCGCCGCCGCGGCTATACGCCTGCTTCAATCCGCAATTTCTGTGAGAGGATCGGCGTTGCCAAGGTCCCGAACACCGTCGAGTTTGCGTTCCTTGAGCACTGCCTGCGTGAGGATCTCAACGATCATGCTCAGCGCGCCATGGCCGTTTTGCGCCCCGTAAAGCTCACAATAACAAATTATCCCGCAGGGCAGAGCGAGGAGCTCGATGTTGAAAACAACCCAAATGATCCGAACGCCGGGACGAGAAAGGTGACCTTCTCGCGCAATTTGTGGATTGAGGCCGAGGATTTCCTCGAAGCTCCGGTCCCCAAGTACAAAAGGCTCTATCCCGACGGCCCGGAGTGCCGTCTGAAGGGGGCGTATCTTATAAAATGCACCGGCTGCGTCAAGGACGAAAACGGCAATGTTACAGAGATCCTCGCCACCTACGATCCCGAAAGCCGAGGCGGTGATCCTGCCGACGGCCGCAAGGTCAAGGGTGCAACGATACATTGGGTCGATGCCGATAACTGCGCCGACGCCGAGGTAAGGCTGTACAGCAACCTGTTCTCCGATCCCGACCCGGATGCGGCGGACAAGGATTATATAAGCTGTCTCAATCCGGAGTCGCTTGAGGTGCTCACCGGCTGTAAGCTGGAGAAAATGCTCGAAGGAGCTGCCGCTCCGGCGCAGTTCCAGTTCCTTCGAACGGGCTATTTCTGTGTAGACAGCAAGGATTCTTCTCCGGGACATCTGGTATTCAACCGCGCTGTCGCGCTTAAGGACGGCTTTAAAAAGTAACTTACAAGGAGGGGCACATGGACTACAAAGCTGCTGTAATCACGGTAAGCGACAGATGCTCTGCCGGCGAAAAGGTCGATAAAAGCGGTCCTGCCGTCGCGCAGATGCTCGAGGAATCGGGATTCGAGGTCATATACAGAGGACTGGTTCCCGATGAACGGCACGAAATATCCGCAGAGTTTATAAAGTGCGCCTATGAGTTAGGCGCAGATCTCATAATATCGACCGGAGGCACGGGCTTCGGCAGGCGTGATATTACGCCGGAGGCCACGCGTGACGTCATCTCGCGTGAGATACCCGCCATTCCGCAGGCGATGCTGCACTACAGCCTCGTGAGCACGCCGCGGGCCATGCTCACGAGAGGCGTTGCCGGTATACGCGGCAAGAGCCTAATTCTGAACCTGCCCGGCAACGAGACCGGAGCAAGGCAGAATCTGAGCGCCGTGATCGGCGTTTTGGAGCATGCTCTTCAAATGATAGCAAAAGACGAATAAGCGAAAAAAAAGCACGGCTTAGGCCGGCTGAGACATGAAAACAAACGCCTAAAAAGCCATAGTGTGCACGAATGTCATCGTTGCGGCGGCTTGCCAGACACAAAGTATGCCTCGCACACGCTCTGACTTTTTAGGTACTGCGCAGTTTTGGGCGAGCTGTTTTCTGTTCAGGCAAAATAACAAAATCTCGGCAATACTTTGTGTATTACCGAGATTTTTTATGAAGCATGGGCGGAAAAGAGCCGTTCAAAACCGTGTGCTTTCTTATCTCAGCCGGCCTTTCAGCCGTGCTTTTTCAGTTCATCGAGCGTCATGATTTTTGCGCCTACGCGCTGCATATCCTCAAGGTTTGCGCGCTGGACGGCCTCGCTCACGGACGAGGTGCAGTCACTCAGGACGATGACGTCGTAGTCGAGCGAAAGCGCGTCGTAGCAGGTCGTGCGGATGCAGTTGGGCGTGGTCGTGCCTGCCAGAACGACGGTCTGCACACCGAGCCTGCGCAAAATGAGGTCAAGGCTCGTTGCGAAAAATGCCGAGAAGCGGGGCTTTACGATGGTGTAATCGCTCTCGAGCCGCTCAAACTCGTCCGGGAAGGCATCCGACAGGCGCTCTGCGCAGCTCTCCGACAGGGGCTTGCCGCCCTCCGTCCAAATTTTTGCCCGCGCCTTTTCGACGTCGCTGCCGTCGGCACGGTAATGCCGCACGGCGTAGACCAGCGGCTGCCCGTTTCCGTGGAAAAAGCGTATCGCCTCGGCGCAGGCCGGAACCGTCGCGGCCGCACCGGCTATACACAGCGGCGACGCGGGGTCAATAAATCCGCGCTGCATATCTATCATTATAAGTGCCGTTTTGCTCATTTGCTGCTCCTGTCAATTATTTTAGCTGCCGGCCATTGCATGGGCGGGGTCATGTCAAGAGCGCTGCGAGAGTTCTCATCATGATGACCGCTGCCTGCGCGCGGGTCGCGGTATCGTTGGGAGCGAAGGTCGTAGCGGTCATGCCCTTAATGATCTCAAGGTTTGCCATGACGTTGACTGCCTCGGCATAATACTGATTGGCGGCAACATCCTTGAAGCCGAAGTCGGCCTTGAGGCCGTCGTCGAGCCTGATCCCCTCTATGCTCGTAATAAAGCGGTAGGTCATGGTCGCCATTTCGGCACGGCTTATCTTGCTGCCGGGGCGGAAGGTATTGTCGGGATAACCCTTAACGATGCCCGTTCTGACTGCCCATGCGACCGCGGCCTTGGCATAAGCGCTTATCTTTGCGCTGTCTGCAAAGCTGAGCTCGTCCTGGCTCATGGGAGATGCGACCATGCGCCACAGCATGGTCAGATACTGCTCGCGGGTAACGGAATCGTTGGGGCTGAAGGTGGTTTCGCTTGTGCCGTTTACGATATTGAGCATGTACGCCAGGCAGATCTCATCATGGCACCAGTCGATATCGATATCCGTAAAGGGATCAGACCCATCGAGGAAGTAGAGCTGAGCATTTACTAATCCATCCTTGGCGCTGTCATAGTCAGAGGGGTATTCTCCTGTGAAGGCTACTCCTTCCTTCCACTGACGCAATGAGCCGCCGTAGTATATGCTTTCAAGTGCTTCGCAGCCGTTCATCGAGCATACATCGATAGTTTTCATGCTCTTCGGCAGGTATATTTCAGTGAGCGAAATACAGGCTTCAAAGCTGTATTCGCCGATTGTCATAACTCCCTCCGGTATAATGATGCTTTCAAGCGAGGAGCAGCAGCCAAAAGCTTTTTTGCCTATTGCCTTTATACTGTCAGGCAATACTACGCTTTTAAGGTTTGTGCAGCCGTAAAACTCTCCGCTAACGAGCTCAACAAAGCCATCCGGAACAACCATCTCTTTGATTCCGGTGCAGCCATTGTAAATACCTCGCAGTGAGGTCCAGTCACTCGGTATTTCAATACTTTCGAGAGATCCGCAGTCAGCAAATACTCCTCCGCCGATTTGTGTAAGGCCGCTTGGGATTTTAACTTCCGCGAGCTTTTCACACTTGAAAAAAGCATGGTAGCCGATAGCGGTCAAGCCATCAGGGAGAGTGACCGAGAGCAGGCTGGAGCAATCACTAAAGGCTTCGCTGCCTATACTTTTTAGCCTTGCGGGCAGTGCGATAGCTCGCAAAGCTTTGCAGCCTTTGAAAGCATTCCCGCCAATTTCCGTCAGGTTTTCAGGCAGCTCCACGCTTTCTAACTGCTCACATAAACTAAAAGTCCACTCGCTTATCGACAAAACGCCGGTTGGAACAACAACACTCTTAAGACTGCTGCACTGCTCGAATGCCCCAACGCCAATATTATTTACACTGTTGGGTATACTGATCTCTATAAGTGCAGCGCAGCCCTTGAAGGCCGAAATTCCTATGCTTTCAACAGCAGCTGGCAGCACTATGCTCTCCAAACCGGAGCAAAACGAGAATGCGCCGTCACCTATGCTTTTTAGGCTCTGCGGCAAGCTGACTGAGCTCACATTGCTCAGTGCGCCGATCAAATTGCCTCCCATATTCAATGGCGCAAACGAATTAGCTCCGATTCCTGTAATGCCCTCTTCAACAACGATCCTTGTGAGCCTGTCACTGTATGCCATCCAGGGTGATGTGCGATAATTATCCATCGGGCCTGTTCCGCTTATAGTCAGTGTATCGCCCTCGAGCTTCCACGTCACATTATCTCCGCACTTGCCGCTGAGCTCGCCTTCCGCGAAGGCGGACACCGGCAAGAGCGTCAGCACCATGAGCACTGCAAGCAGCATACTAAGAAATCGTTTCTTCATTGATTTCTCCTCCTTTACCTTTGTGAGCTAATAATACCATACCAGCTATGCAGCGGCAACATTTTTCGGCAAGAAAATCATGGCACAAAAACAGCTCCCCGCGGATACCGCGGGGAGCTGAGACTTTATTCGGGTTTATTTTGCGAGCTGGGCGAGACGGTACATGAATGCCGCCGCCTGGCCGCGGGTGCAGGTATCATTGGGGGCAAAGCGGTTACCGCCGACGCCCTTGGTGATGCCGTTTTCGACCGCCCATGCGACCGCATCCTTGTACCAGTCCTGAGTCAGGTCGGTGAAGCTTGCAGCCGCCGCGGGAGCGGGCTTGTTGTTAGCGCGATGCAGGAAGGTCACGATCTCGGCGCGGGTGCAGACACGGTCGGGCTCAAAGCCGAGGTCTGTGCCGTTGGTTATGCCGTTCTCGACCGCCCATGCGACCGCCTTTGCGTACCATGCGCCGTCCTTCACGTCGGCAAAGCCGGAGGGCTTGGAGGCCTCCTCGTTGCCTGTCGCGTTCCACAGGATCATGACGATCTGCGCACGGGTGATGCCGTCGTTGGGATTGTAGTTGCCGGTATCGTCGCCATTGATGATGCTGTTTCCATATGCCCAAAAGATCTCGTCGTAGAACGGATCGCCTTTCTTGACATCCTTGAACGGGTCGGATTCGTCACCAATGTAGATCACAGCCTGCCCGTAGCCATGCTTATAGCCCTCTTGGTACGCATCTCTGTAACTGATTTTCACCTGTTCCCTCCACTGCCTGATCGAACCGCCGTAGTATATGCTTTCAAGTGATTCGCAATAATTAAATGCACTTGTACAAAGTTCACATAGGCTTTGCGGCAAATATATCTCCTTTAGACTTGTGCATCTTTCAAACACATAAATAGCTATTTCAGTCATTCCCTCCGGAATCACAATGCTTTCAAGCGCTGTACAGCCACTGAAAGCAAATTCTGCAATTGATGTGTTGCCGTTTGGAAGCTTTACTGTCTTTAATGATGTGCACCCAACGAATGCCCCTGATCCAATTGTTGAGACGCTGTCAGGAAAATCTAAAGTTGTTAATGAGGTGCACTGGCTGAAAGCTTGAAAATCTATAGATGAAACGCCATCGGGAATCACAATGCTTTCAAGCGCTGTACAGCCACTGAAAGCAAAGGCCCCAATTGAGGTGTTGTTGTTTGGAAGCTTTACTGTCTTTAATGATGTGCATTCTAAAAAGGCGGTGCTATCAATTACCGATACACCGTCGGGAATATCTATAGCTGTTAATGAAGTGCAATGGCCAAATGAGCTGTATATGCTCTCCAAACTCTGCGGCAGGCTGACCGATGTCACATTACTCATCTCTAAAAACGCACCAACACCTGTGCTCGTTACCCCTTCCTCAACGACTATTTTTACAACGCTGTCACTGTATGTCCTCCATGGTGCGGGGTTATGACTATAATAATCCTCCATCGGGCCTGTTCCGCTTATAGTCAGTGTATCGCCCTTGAGCTTCCAGGTCACATTTTCTCCGCACTTGCCGCTGAGCTCACCGTCGGCAAACGCGGCAGTCGGCAAGAGCGTCAATACCATGAGCACGGCAAGCAGCATACTAAGAAATCGTTTCTTCATTGATTTCTCCTCCTTTACCTTTGTGAGCTAATAATACCATACCAGCTATGCAGCGGCAACATTTTTCGGCAAGAAAATCATGGCACAAAAACAGCTCCCCGCGGATACCGCGGGGAGCTGAGACTTTATTCGGGTTTATTTTGCGAGCTGGGCGAGACGGTATATGAATGCCGCCGGTTATTTTATTTGCCGCGTGATTGACTTATCGCCCGGCAGGAAATATAATGTTAAACACATGACAAAAAGGAGAGACGGATATGAACATACTTTCGCAATTAAACAGCGCGCCGATGTACGCCATATGCGGCGGCATCATCGCGTTTGTCGCCGTGGTGTGCGCCGTGTTTATGGTGCGCGCTTACCGCGCGGGGCTCGCAATGGGCATCGACCGCACAAAGCTCAGGCGAGCCATCACCTCGAGCGCTACGTTTTCGCTTCTGCCGAGCGTCGGCATTCTGCTGGGCGTTATCGCCCTGTCGGGCAGCCTGGGCACTCCGTGGCCGTGGCTGAGGCTTTCGGTCATCGGTGCGCTGCACTATGAAACGCAGGTCGCACAGGCCGCGGCCGAGCAGGTCGGCATGTCCTCCCTCTCGGCGGCCGAGATGACGCCCTCGGGCTTTGCCACCATCGCGCTTCTGATGAGCGTTTGCATCATGTGGGGCATGGTACTGTCGATATTCTTCAATAAACGCTATCTGAACAGGCTCGGCAGCGGCAAAAAGAGCTCCGGCAGCGCGGGCTTCGGCGACACGGCCATGACCGCGATGTTCATCGGCCTCGTCTCGGCCTACATCGGCAGCTACATAGGCGGCTTTGTCTCCGGCGGAGGTCTGTTTTCGTTCTCCGGAAGCTTCATGCCGCTGATCGTCGTATTCGTCTCCGGCCTCGTGATGGCAGGCTTTATCTACCTTGCGGAGAAGAAAAAGCTTGCCTGGGTCGAGAGCTTCTCGATCGCTGGAAGCATGCTCATCGGTATGGCAGCAGCGGTCGTCGTCAAGCTGTTTGTGTAAGGAGGCAGGACAATGAATAATTATTTTGAAGGCTACAACAAGCGCACACACGTCATCGGCCGCATAAGCTCGGCCATCGTTCTTATAATGCTCGTTGGTGCTCCGTTTCTCATCGGAAAGATACTCGGTGCAATGCCCGATATCGGCGCTGCCGGTAAGGCATTCCTGTCCGTCGGCCTTGTGTGGACGGTCAGCAGCGTGGTCGAATTTCTCGTCTATACTCCGATGCTCGGCGCGGGCGGCGGCTATCTTGCGTTTATTACGGGCAACCTTATCAATATGAAGATTCCCTGCGCCGTCAACGCGCGCGACATCGTCGGCGCGAAGACCGGCACACCCGAAAACGAGATCGTGTCCACCCTGTCAATCGCCACGTCCTCGCTGGTGACTATAATCGTGCTCGCGCTCGGCGTTGCGCTGCTGGTGCCGCTGCAGCCGGTTTTGCAGAGCCCGACGCTTCAGCCCGCGTTTGAAAACGTCGTGCCCGCGCTGTTCGGCGCGATGGCATATAAGTATTTCCGCGGCAATATGAAGATCGCGGCAGCGCCGCTGATCGTTATGAGCATACTGTTCATCCTTGTGCCCTCGCTCACGGGCTCGACGAGCTTCATGATAATCCCCGCCGGTGCGCTCGCCATCGGCATAGCATACAAGTTTTATAAGAAAGCCGGTGCATGATAATGAAAAAATGCATATTTATGATCCCCGCTGCCGCGGCGCTGGCGCTGCCGGCGGCCGCCGTTGTGCACACTGTTCTTACGCCGAACAAGCGCTCGGACTATGTCGCGCCAAAGGCCGGCGACTACGCTCTCGATCTTGCGCACAAGCTGTCGGAAATGGTACAGTACGAAACGGTGTCGCACGCGAATGTTGATGAGGCCGAGAAATTTCTCGGCTTCCATAAGCTTTTGGAGAAGCTGTTCCCGCTGGTGCACAAAAATCTGGAGAAAACCGTCATCGACGGGAACCTCTTGTTCCGCTGGAAGGGCACGGGCGACGGGGCCCCGATACTTCTGATGAGCCATCAGGACGTTGTTCCCGCCGAGGGCAAGTGGGAGCATGAGCCGTTCTCGGGCGATATCGCCGACGGCAAGGTGTGGGGCCGCGGAACGTCGGATACCAAAGCCTCCGTCATGGCGTTCTTCCAGGCGGTCGAGGAGCTGCTCAAGGAGGGCTACACGCCCAAATGCGACGTGTACCTCGCCTCGTCCTGCACAGAGGAGTGGGCCGGCGACGGTGCGCCGAAGATAGTCAGGGAGCTGCAAAGGCGCGGCGTTGAGCTGTTTCTTGTCTGCGACGAGGGCGGCGGCATAATCTCCGAGCCCATCGGCGGCGTGAAGGGCAACTTCGCCATGGTCGGCGTGTTCGAAAAGGGCAAGGGCGACGTTAAATTCACGGCGCGCTCCACCGGAGGACACGCAAGCGCTCCGACGAGGAACACCCCCATTGCGCGGCTTGCGGCCTTCGTTAACGACGTTGAGACGCACAACTATTTCCGCCGCAAGTTCCCTCCCGAGGTAGCGGCAATGTTCGGGAAGCTTGCGCCGTACGCCGCGTTTCCGCTCAAGCTCGTCATGGGCAATCTGTGGCTGTTTGCTCCGCTGCTCAAGCCCGTGCTCGGCAGGATCAGCGCCCAGGCCGGTGCGATGCTGCAAACAACGATTGCATTCACCATGCAGTCGGGCTCGGACGCGTGCAACGTTTTGCCGCAGGAGGCGACGGTGAGCGCGAACATGCGCTTTATCCCGCATCAGGGCGAGAAGGAGAGCCTCGATATAATCCGGAGGCTCGCCGAGAAGCACGGACTTGAGATGGAGGTCATCCACTCGAACGACTACACCCCCGCCGTCGATATAAACGGCGATGCATTCCGCCAGGTCGAGGCCGTGATAAATGATACCTTCCCAGGTCTGCCGGTGAGCCCGTACGTCATGACGGGCGCTACAGACGCGCAGTTTTATCAGCCCGTGTGCAAAAGCTGCATTCGCTTTGCGCCGGTAATCTACGGTCCGGAGCAGATGAAGGGCATGCACGGGCTGAACGAAAATATTGAGTACAACTGTCTGCCCGGCGCTGTGAGCTTTTACAAAAACCTCATCCGAGCCCAGGAAAAGCGCTGATATACCGCAAAAATGCTCTGCCGTTGGGCAGAGCATTTTTATTAATGCATTTTTATTCTATTGCTCCCTGAGCTCGGTCAGGGCAACGAGCAGGCGCGACATTATGGCAGCCGACTGGCCGCGTGTCGCTATTCCGTCGGGGTCGAAAGCTCCGCCGGGATAGCCCTGTATGACGCCGATATTCGCCATCACATCGACGGCCTCGCGGAAATACTCCGGGATGCTGCCGTAATCACGGAAGTTGTTGTGACCCTTGAGGCCGTCGAGCGTTGCCTCGCTCACGCCGAGACGCAGGAAACGATACGCGAACGCCGCCATCTGTGCGCGGCTGATGTTTTCATCCGGTCTGAAGGTATTGTCGCCGTAGCCCATGATGATACCGGCTCTTGTGCCCCACTTTACGGCCGCAGCGTAGACCGTCGATATGTGTGCCGCGTCAGCAAAGGCAAGCGAGGTATCGGACACCGCAGGGCGGCCGCCCATGTTATAGAGCATCATTATAAACTGCGCACGGGTGACGTTATTTTCCGGGCGAAACGTCCCGTCGCCGCAGCCGTTTACGATATCGGCCATGTAGCAGGTTATGATATAGTCGTGATACCAGCCGGAGATATCGGAAAAGGGCTCGGTTTTATCGGCGCATATGAGCTCGGCCGAGCCGAAGCTCACGCCGACGCCGATCTCTATCGCCTTCCAGCCGGCAACGGAACCTGCGTAGTAAACGCTTTTTAGAGCGTAAACATCGTCAAGGGCGCTGTCGCCGATGCGCTGTAAGCTCCTCGGCAGGGTGATCGTTTCGATAAGGCCGCAGCCGGAGAACGCGCCGCTGCCGACGGCGGTCACGCCCTCGGAAACTACAAGCTTCCTCACCTCGCCGCGCTTATCGTACCACGGCGCGTCGCCCGATTCAAAATCGGCCATGTCGCCTGTTCCGGATACCGTCAGCACTCCCGCAGAGCTTATCTCCCAGCGAACATTTTCGCCGCACGAGCCGTCGGCCAGCGCGGACGCCGGGAGCAGCGCGCAGAGCATTAAAAGTGCAAGCACTGCGCTCAGAGTTCGTTTTTTCATTTGAATCTCCCTGTAAAAATAACTCCACGTCGGGGACGTGGAGTTATTAAAATCATTGCCTGATCACTTGCCGAGCATGGCGGTGCGGTGGATGAACGCAACTGCCTCGCCGCGGGTGCAATCGTTTGCGGGATAGAAGTGGCCTGCGCCGTCGCCCTTGGTGATGCCGTTGTTGGCAGCCCATGCGACCGCATCCTTGTACCAGTTCTGGGTCAGGTCGGTGAAGTTGATGGTCGGGGTGACCTTCTTCTCGCCGTCAAGACGCCACAGCATGGTGACGATCTGTGCGCGGGTGCAGGTCTCGTTGGGAGCAAACTTGTTGTTGCCGACGCCGTTGACGATGCCCTTTTCGACCGCCCATGCGACTGCTGCCTTGTACCAATCCTGAGTCAGGTCGGTGAAGGTGGCGGCATTCTTTGCGGTGGGCTTGTCGTTCATGCGCCAAAGCATGGTGACGACCTGTGCGCGGGTGAGCTTGCCGTCGGCGCGGAACATGCCGGTATCGTCGCCCTCGACAATGCCGTTCTCCCATGCCCACATGATGTCGCTGTAGAACCGGTCGGTGGACTTAACGTCGGAAAACGGATTGTAGCCGGTCTGCTTTGCGTCGCAGCGTGAGCAGACGCCCTTGACGAAGTTGTGGCCGAGAGCCTTGATATCCTTGCCCTTTTCGAGGGTCACATTGCAGCGGGTGCAGACCTTATCGCCGGTATAGCCGGCCTCGGTGCAGGTCGCGTCCTTGGCGTTAACGAGCTTGGGATCGTGGCCGAGAGCGGGAACGGTCTCCTGACCGGAGAGAACTTTCTCACAGACCTTGCAGACGGTACCCTTGCTTATGCCGGGCTCGGTGCAGGTGGGAGCCTTTGCCTCAACAGCAACGGGGGTGTGGTCGACCATCTTGGTCTTCTCGCCGGGCTTCATGACCTCGCCGCAGAACTTGCAGACGACATCGCCGGTGTAGCCTTCCTCTGTGCAGGTTGCTTCCTTGACGTTTGCGAGCTTGTCGGATGCGAGGTGCTTGGTCTTCTTTGCGGTCTCATATCCGTACTCGCCGTTAGCCTGAAGCTCATACGCATTGCAGCCGGGCTCGGAGCACTTCTTGACTGCAAAACCTGTCTGATTGCAGGTTGCGGCAACAATCTCTACTTCAACAAAGTGGTGGCCACGAGCCGGGATGTCCGTACCTGCGGCATTTTCGGGGTTTTCAATGACTTTATCACCGTCTTTATATTTTCCGCAAATGCTGCACTGCTTGAGAGCAGTGTAGATTTTGCCGGGCTCGGTGCAGGTTGCATTCTTTGTTCCGCAGGTAACCCAATTGTGGCCAAGCGCTGCTCTAACGCCGTTCTCTACAACGGTGCCATTATTATTGACATAATATTTAACAAGCTTATCATTGCTGTCAAGCTTGCCTCTGAGCTCCCAGCTTCCTGCCTTCTCGCAGGTAGGACTTACAGCTTTTTCAATAACCCAAGACGAGGCCGGAGCGTAGATGCGCTCGCCGCCAGTATACTTGCATTTATCGCAAGTGCCTATATCGCTCTTGCATGCGCTGTAGCTGCCGTTTGTGTGAGTGTAGCTGCCTTCAGTAGTTACAATGAATGTGTGTGTTTCAGAATGGCCTTTCTTAACAAAACCGCAATCCGGGCACACCAAGTCGCCGGTGTAATCTTTAACTACGTCGGCCGTTGTAGCTTCGTATGCGCCGGTGTTCTTATTCTGAGTAAGAACTTTTCCGTTTATAGTCTTCTGGTGAGTTCCTGTGGATTTGGGGGTAAGAGCATTTCCGTCTTTGTCGGTCATGCCTGCGGTCGCCGGAATGAGCACGCTTTCATTTGAATGCTTATCATCATTCGTTCTTGTGAACATATTCGTAACCGCTATGTAGAGGCTATTATACTCAGCAGTACTGAGGTAAGTATTTGCTTTTACATATTCTTTTGCATCTTTTGCATTTGCGATGTACTCTGCCTTACCGCAGAGCTTGCAGACGACATAGCCCCAGCCGTCATTGTTGCAGACAGGCTTCACCTCAACATGGAAGTCAGAGAAGTTATGTGCAATCGCCTTTTCGCCCTTGAAATAAGCCGTCTCGCCTTCCTTAGCTGCAAGTTCCTTAACCTTAACTTCATAGCCGCAATCAGCGCAGTAGCTGACAGTAAGGCCAAACTGCTCGCAAGCAACCTTCTGAACTTCAACAACCTTGTTTGTCTTGTGCTTACACTTTATAAGCCAACTGTCTTCTTTGAAGCGCGTGATAGTTACATCGGTAACCTCACCGCATTCAGTGCAGACAACTGCCTCAATGCCGGGAAGCTTTTTCTCGGTGTCCTTATCCTGGACCTTGACGGTTTTAGTAGTCTCATGCTTACACTCCGTCGCCGTCGTCTCATCCGCCGCAAAGACAGCGGAAGCCGGCAGCAGGGACGCGATCATGAGAACCGCCATCAGCATGCTGATAAGTCTCTTTTTCATGTTTCCTCCTGTAATATTTCATTATGTTGGATTTTTATGCCGCACTTTCCTGTAGCGGCAATCGGTAGTTAGATTATAACATATATGCCCGGTATGTCAAGATAGAACCGCCGGCATATGCGCAAAGCCCGCTCAAAAACCGAGCGGGCTTGTTATAAATCAAATCACTGCACAACGGGGTAGGCTGTGCTGTCGCTGTAGTGCCACCACTCGCCGGAGTAGCCGACAAAGCCTGCGGCGGTCATGACAGCTTCGAGATAGCGTGCGTTCTCCCCCGCGCTCTGTGATACGTCGCTGTAATCGCGGTCGGCACGCGAGGTAAAGTCATCAAAGCCGGAGGGCATCTCGACCGGGTCGCCGTTTGTGCTCACGAGGCTTATATCGACGGTATTTCCCCTGCTGTGCTTTGAAAATCCCTTTGTAGGATCGGCAACATACACGGGGTTCGGGCAGACCTCCCACAGGCGGTATTGCGCGCTCACGGGGCGGTAAGCGTCCCATATGAGCAGGCTGTAGCCATCCTCCGCAAGCTCGCGCTGCGCGGCGGCGAGCTTTTTCACCGTGCCGTATCGCAGATACGCCGTGCCGTCATCGTAAATGACAACTCCCGTGAAGTTGTCGGTCGTCGCGTATTTCAGGTCGGTGATGATATCCGGGATGTAGTCTTTTACCCTTACGAGCTCATCGTCCGCCGGGACCGGAGTCGGCGCAGGAGCAGGCGTCAGCGTGGGTGCCGGTGTCCGAGCCGGTGCGATCGTCGGCGCCGGCGACGGGCGCTCTATACTATCGGCACAGGCGGTCAGCAGCATAAGCAGCATAAGCGCCGCCAGCAAAAGTGCAATGCGTCTTTTCATTAATATCCGTACCTCTTTCTCTTACCTATCAGGAACAATACCGTTGCGATGATTGACATGATCTCCGCTCCGACGATGGACAGCCATATGCCGTCAAGCTCCCAGATGAGCGGGAACAGCATCACCGCCGCAAGCTGGAACACAAGCGTTCGAAGGAAGGATATCAGCGCACTGGTAAGGCCGTCGTTGAGCGCGGTGAAGAATGATGAGCCGAAGATCGAAAAGCCCGAGAACAGAAACGCAAACGAAAATATGCCGAAGGCATGCACCGTCATGTCAAGCAGCTTATCGTCGTAGCCGACGAAGAGTCTTCCCAGCGGCTCGGCAAGCAGCTGACCGGCAGCGAACATGCACACCGCGCACACAGAGATTATGCGCAGACTGCGCGACAGCAGTCCCTTGAGCTCCTCCCTGTTCTGTGCGCCGTAGTTAAAGCCGATTATCGGCGCTGTGCCGACGGCATAGCCGATAAAGATCGCCTGGAATATCATACTGACGTACATGAGAACGCCGTAGGCCGCAACGCCGTCCTCGCCCGCGTATTTCATCAGCTGGACATTATAGAGCATGCTCATGATCGACATGGAGACGTTGCTCATAAACTCCGACGAGCCGTTGCCGCAGGTCTTCAGGAGCGCCCTACCGTCGAACTTGAATTTCACAAGGCGCAGCCGGCTCGTGTTCTCGCGCGAAAAATATACGAGCGGTATCACTCCGCCTATAAACTCGCTGATCGCAGTTGCGGCAGCTGCTCCGGTCACACCGAGCGGGATGACCGCGACGAGCAGCGCATCGAGCACCATGTTCGCAACGCCGGAGGCCACGGTGACATACAGGCCGAGCTTCGGCTTTTCCGCCGTTGAAAAAAGGCACTGGAACTCAAACTGCAAAATGTAAAACGGCAGAGCCAGCAGGATTATACGGCCGTAGATAATGCTCTGCTCCAGAAGCTCGCCCTCCGCACCCATGAGCCTTGCCACGGGGCGCAGCAGGAAAAATCCGAGCGCCGCAAGCACCACGCCGCAGGCCGCCGACACGACGATGATGAGAGTGAATATCTCGTTTGCCTTGTCGGATCTGCGCTCGCCCATGGTTTTTGCGATGAGCGCGCCGCCGCCGGTTCCGAACATAAAGCCGATGCATCCGAGCACAAGCAGCAGCGGCATGATCAGATTGACCGCCGCAAACGGAGTTTTGCCGGCATAGTTAGAAACAAAGAAGCCGTCAACGATGTAGTAGATCGACGTGAACAGCATCATGATGATAGACGGCAGACAGTAGCGCAGCAGACGTTTATAATCAAAGTGATCGGAAAGCTTTATAGCATTCATGCCTTGACCTCCCCGACGCGGGCGCGCATTGCCGAAAGATAATCCTCGGTAAGCCGGAGATATCTCTCCAGCTCGTCCGGTGGCCATGAGCCGAGAACGTCGTTTTCGACAGCAATCACCTGCGCAACGGTGCGCTCGGCAAGTGCCGTTCCCTCAGGCGTCAGAACAACGGTCTTATGCCTTGCACCGCTGCTCGCTGTGGTGACGCTGCCCCCGGCCTCGAGCTTACGCAGAGCGGAATTGACCGTCTGCTTTGTGAGTCCCGAGAAGTCGCAGATATCGCGCAGGGGGCATGCTCCGCCCTCGACGTGCAGGGTGTAAAGTATCTGAAATGCGCTGTCCGACAGGCCGAGCCGCTGCGCAAGCTCGTGATACAGCGCGTCCGTTTCGCCTACAAGACGGTTAAAGCGCCGAAGCTGTTTTGACTGATGTATCATGCTCATTTCACCTTTAGTCCGAAATCATACTTGCGGATTATAGTACGATTTCGGACTGTTGTCAAGCACAAAGATATGAAAAATGCACCGCATGGTTTCCCATGCGGTGCGGCGTATTTTGTGGGGCGCTGCTTCGCCCTTTCCTGTAGTTTATTATAACATATTTTTCGCATTCCTTAAATATGTATTACTTCCAAACCCGTCTATAAATATTTATGCGTTTTACACAAAAACATTAATTTTTGCACGAATTTCCGGGCATACAGGCAAAGCGCCGGGGCAAAAGCCTCTGCGCTTTGGGTTATGTCCTGTTATGCTGCAAATCAGTTTCTGCCGAAGATTTTATCAAAGAAGTTTTTCATGTTATTAAACGACTCTTGGAACCATGCGCGGACAGTATCGGCCGTGGAGCGAGTCTCGCCGCAATCGGGGCAGGTATTCCCCTTGAAGTGATGGCCGGTTGCAGGGATGGTTTCGCCCTGAGATATCACTTCGCCGCAAATGCTGCACACCTCGTCGCCGGTGTAGCCGTCCTCGGTGCAGGTCGCGGCCTTTGCGCCGACGAGTTCGGTGACGTGCTCATGGTAGTTGTAGTGGATGGTTGCATTCAGGAGAGCTTCGTTGCCCAAATCGCCAATTTTTATTGCGTTCCATTGTTCTGCACTGCCGGTGTAATATACATCGGCAAGGCTCATGCAGTCGTAAAAGGCCGAACCGTCAATGCTCGTCACACTGTCCGGAAGCACTAGGCTCGTAAGGCCCGTGCAGGAATTAAATGCAGCGCTGTCGATGCTCGTCACGCTGTCCGGTATTGCATAAGCAGTCGAAACTTTTCCTTCAGGATATCTGACAAGCTCTGTTATGTCCTTATTAAACAAAACTCCATTAACGGAACTGTATGCCGTATTTGCATCTGCAACTTTTATGCTCGTTAAGCTAGTGCAGCGTTGGAATGGGTCGTAAATAATGCTCGTAACACTACTCGGAATCGTGATGCTTGTCAAGCCCGTACAGCCGGCAAATGCAACTTCGTAGATACTTGTCACACCGTTAGAGATTGTGACGTCCGTAAGGTTTATGCAGTCTTGGAAAGCCGCCAGGCCAATACTCGTAACACTGCTCGGAATCGTGATGCTTGTCAAACCAGTGCAATTACGGAATGCCCAGTCTCCAATACACGTCACACTATCAGGGATTTCTATGCTTTTAAGGCTCGTGCAGTTATAGAATGCATTTCCACCTATGTATGTAAGACTGCTGGGAAGCGTTATGCTTGTCAAACTCGTACAGCCATCAAATACCCCGATGATACTCTTTACACTATCGGGAATCCTGATACTCGTCAGATTTGTGCAGCCAGCGAATGCAATAGCATCAATGTCAGTCACACTGTCAGGGATAGTGACGCTCGTAAGGCTCATGCAATGGCAAAATGCAGCATAGCCTATACTCGTCACGCTATCAGGAATCGAATAAGAAGCATCTGTCTTTTTCGCAGGATATTTGATAAGCTTTGTCTTATCTTTATTAAACAGAATTCCGTCAACTGAACAGTATGCTGTATTGTCCTCTGCAACACTTATCTTCGTTAGTGAATAGCCGCCGGAGAATATATCATAACCAATGTATTTCACACTGCATGGGATATCAATACTCGTTAGGCTATTAAAACAGCTTATGAATGCCCAATCAGCAATGCTCGTCACCTTAACTCCGTCAATCTCAGACGGAATATTTGCTTCTGTGACTTCAGGATCGCAGGATGTTACCGTTCCTGTAGCTTTCTCAAAATAGATATTGCCGCCTGTGACCTCATAGGCGACGACATCGTCCTCTGCCATTGCTGCAGTTGGCACAAGCGTCACTACCATCAGCAGCACAAGCAGCAGACTTAGTATTCTTTTCTTCATTATTTCTCTCCTTTTAAAATATTGACCGATATTGGTTAATAACAGTATATACTGTTTTCGGTTAACATTCAAGTAGAAAGTGAGGCTTGAATGTTATGATTTCTTACGAACCGCTTTGGGAAACGATGAAGGCCAAGGGTGTTACGCAGTATATGCTGATAAAAAAGCACGGGGTCAGCCCCGCGCAGATAACGCGCCTTAAGCGCAACGAGAGCGTCAGCACGCACACGATAGATATCTTTTGCAGCATTCTCGACTGCCGGGTCGAGGATATTATGCGCTTTGAAAAAACTTAAAAGCTCCCGTCCGAGGACGGGAGCTTGATATTTATTCGTCTTTTTTATCGTCGGGCGCGTCGGCCATGCCTGCCGAGGCGTCCTCCGCAGGGGGATCGTCAAAGCGCGATATCTTGCGCGCCGGGCGCTCGATGGTATCGTCCTGCATCGCTGGCGCGGGCTTCGGCTCGGGGAAGGTACCGTGCAGGCAGTAGTAGTCGAAGGTCTCGCGATCCATCGACTCGTTCTCAAGCAGGTACTCGGCAACGCCTATGAGCGTGTCGCGGTGCTCGGTGAGTATCTTTTCGCACAGCGCCGAGGCCTCGTCGAATATGCGCTTGACCTCCTCGTCTATGAGGGCGGCGGTCTCCTCCGAGTAGCTCTTGGTCGTGCCGAAATCGCGGCCGATGAAAATGCTGTGGTCGGAGCTGTCATACTGGATGGGGCCGAGCTTTTCGCTCATGCCGTAGCGGGTGACCATGTTGCGGGCGATGCTCGTTGCCTGCTGGATATCGCCGGACGCGCCGGTCGAGATATCGTCAAGGAACAGCTTCTCGGCGATACGTCCGCCGAGGCAGGCGACGATGCGCTCGAACATCTGCGCCTGGGAGGTGAAGTCCTCCGCGTCCTCGTCGGGACGGTACAGCGTGAAGCCGCCGGCCATGCCGCGCGGAATGATGGTGATATAGTGCACCGGATCCGTGTGCAGCAGGTACTTTGAGGCAATCGCGTGGCCGGACTCATGGTAGGCGGTCAGGCGCTTTGCCTTGTCCGACATCTTGCGGCTCTTCTTCTCGGGGCCCATCTCGACCTTGAGTATCGCCTCGTCGCAGTCGGACATGGTAATGAAGCGATGCTTGCGGCGAACTGCCAGCAGCGCCGCCTCGTTCATGAGGTTTTCAAGGTCTGCACCGGAGAAGCCGGGCGTGCCCTTGGCAAGCGACTTAAGGTCAACATCGTCGCCCAGGGGCTTGCCGCGCGCGTGGATCTTCAGTATCGCCTCCCTGCCCTTTATATCGGGCATACCGACATAGACCTGACGGTCGAAGCGGCCGGGACGCAGAAGCGCATTATCGAGGATATCCGCACGGTTGGTCGCCGCCATGACGATGACTCCCTCGTTGTTGCCGAAGCCGTCCATCTCAACAAGCAGCTGGTTGAGGGTCTGCTCACGCTCATCGTGTCCGCCGCCGAGTCCGGAGCCGCGCTGACGGCCGACAGCGTCGATCTCGTCGATGAATATGATGGCCGGTGCGACCTTCTTTGCCTGATCGAACAGATCGCGCACACGCGACGCACCGACGCCGACATACAGCTCGACAAAGTCCGAGCCGGAAATTGACAGAAACTGCACTCCCGCCTCGCCTGCAACGGCTTTTGCCAGCAGGGTCTTACCTGTTCCCGGAGGGCCTACGAGCAAAACGCCCTTGGGTATCCTTGCGCCCATTTTAGTGAACGATTTCGGGTCCTTAAGAAACTCGACAAGTTCCTGCAGCTCGGCCTTTTCCTCATCGGCGCCCGCAACGTCGTTAAAGGTCTTGCGGTTTTTCTCCTCGCTGCCGAGGCGCGTTCTGGCCTTGCCGAACTTCATCGCGCCGCCTGCGCCTCCGCCGCCCTGAGCACGCTGCATCATGACAATCCAGAACACCATGAAGCCGATGAACAGAACATACGGTATAAGCTGAAGCCACCATGTCGACTGTACGGGCTCAATCTGATAGTCCTTGATTATGCCCTTATCGTACTGCTGATCGATAAGCTCGCCGAACTCTTCATAAAACAGCGAGAAGCTGTACATCTTATAATAAACGGTCTTTGTGCCGCCCTGAGCACTCGAATCCCTGACCTTCATTTCAAGGATGTTCTTTGAACCGTTATAAGTGAATTCCTGAACCTTTTCCTCCTTGAAAAGATCCCTGACCTGAGCATAGCTAAGCTGATTATTCTCAGGTTCCTGGTTGAGCAGAGTGAACAGAGTGCATGCAAGCAGCACCAGTATCAGAACATAAAAGCCTATATCTCTCGCTCTGTTGCGCTGAGGTTTCAATTAATCACGTCCTTCCAGACACGAGTATTTCATCCGTATCTGATTATTTCATATATATTTCGGGCTTGAGCACACCGATAAATGGCAGATTGCGGTACAGCTCGTTATAATCGAGACCATAGCCTACAACGAACTCATCGGGTACCTCAAAGCATGAATATTTCGCGTAAACGGGAGCCGCTCTGCGGGATGGCTTATCCATAAGCGTTGCAATGGTTATGGAAGCTGGCTTTCTCGTCATGAGATAGCTTTGTAAATAGTTGAGAGTGTTGCCGCTGTCGAGTATATCCTCGACGATTATGATATGGCGGCCTTCGATGTTCTGTCCGAGATCCTTCTGTATCTCGACGGCACCGGTTGAGCTCGTGCCGCCCTTATAGGACGAAACGGCCATAAAGTCCATCGAGCAGGGAATGCTGACGTGGCGCATGAGATCTGCCATAAAAACAAAGCAGCCCTTCAGCACACCGACAAACAGCGGATTTTTCCCCTCGAAGTCTTTTGATATCTGCTCGCCGAGAGCGGATACCTTTTCCTCGATCTCCTCTGCCGTGAAGAACACACTCTCTATATCGTTTATCATCTTTCAATTGTCCCCCATAAGCTTGGTTTTATTTATTGTCACCCGAAGAACCCTGTCCCCGGGGTGTGCAATACATCTTTCCGCGACACCGAAGCCGCAGACGGCTATGATGCCTTTTTCGTCCCTGAGCACCGGCGTCCGCTCACGCTCGGCATGGCTGAGCTTTGCCTCGCAAAAAAGATCCTTGAGACTTTTCGTGCAGCCTCTGCCGTGAAGGCGTATCTTATCTCCTGCTCTTCGTGACGTAAGGGATATGCTACCACAAATACTGTCGTAATTAAAGTATAAAATATTAAATGAGCCGAAAATTTTGCCGCAGGGCTCAATAATTTCGCTTTTTACCTCAAGCTCCCCGCCGCAAATGAGCTCAACTGAGCCGATATTGAGCTTAATCGGCTCAATATCGCAGCTTTCCTTTCTGTCGAAACACAGCACCCCGTGGTCGCACACAACGCGCATACCGCTTATGTCCGCATATTTGAGCTCGGTCGACGATGCAATATCATACACAGCCTGCGCATGTTTAAAGCTCAGCGCTCTGCCGCAGATAATACGCAAAACGCGCATGGCAACGGGTTTCGGAAGCGACATCAGCACATCCGCCGGAAATGTGCCTGATTTATAGTTCGCATAATGCGCCCTTTGCGCCATAGCGTCCAGGCACTCCTCATCCTCCCTGAGAAGCTGAGTCGTGCGAATGCATGCTTCAAAAAATGCGGGGTTTATGCCCTCGAGCACCGGCGCTACATGATGGCGAATAACATTTCGTGTGTAATCGTCGCTTTCATTCGTTGCATCGCTTACATATTCGATACCGTTTGCGGCGTTGTAGTCCTCGATCGCGCGCCGTGTTGTCCCCAGCAGAGGACGGACGATGCTGCCGCGCCTCGGCGGTATGCCGCACAGACCCTTCAGTCCGCCGCCGCGGGTGAGGTTCAGAAGCAGCGTCTCAGCGTTATCGTTTGCGTTATGCGCAGTCGCAATGACGCCGCAGCCGAGCTTTTGCGCAGCGTCGTTCAAAAAATCATATCTGAGGGAGCGCGCCGCCTCCTCCTCGCTAAGTCCGCCGCTCCTTGCAAGGGCGCGAACATCGCCGCTGCCGGTAAGACATTCTATTGAGTGATTTTCACACCATTCGGCAACAAAGCGGCAGTCCGAGGCCGAAGCCTCGCCGCGCAGCATATGGTCAAAGCTCGCGGCGCACACGGTGATGTCGAGCTTTTTCGCATTTACGCTCAGATAATGCAGCAGGCACATGGAGTCGGCTCCGCCGGAGACGGCGCACAGGACGCGGTCGCCGGGCGATATCAGAGCATTTTCCTTAATAAAATCAATAATCGTCATCGGTTTTTGACGAGCGGTTGCCGAAGCTCGTAAATTCGGGCAGCCATTGCAGATACACCGTTCCCGTCTGTCCCTTGCGGTTTTTGAGGACTATGGCCTCGGCAAGGTACGGATCGGAGCTCTCCTGATCGTAATAGCCCTCGCGGTGCAGTCCGATGACAACGTCGGCGTCCTGCTCTATGGCGCCTGAATCGCGCAGGTCGTTGAGCATTGGCCGCTTGTCGCTTCTGCCGACGGCGGCGCGGTTGAGCTGACTTAAGCATATGACCGGAACATTGAGCTCCTTGGCCATGATCTTGAGCATACGGCTTATGTCGCTGACCACCTGCTGACGGTTTTCGTTATAGCTGCTCTTGCCGCCGGCAGACTGCATGAGCTGAAGATAGTCTATAACGACAAGTCCCAGGTTTGATAATCTGCGGCACTGAGCATTCATATCCGCAACGGTGAGCATGGAATTATCGTCAATGCGCATATCCGTTGCGCTGACCATCTGAGCAGCGGAGGCCAGACGCCGCCACTCATCGGGGCTCAGCTGCCCTGTCAGCATATTCTGCGACGGGACGGAGGCCTCGCGTGCAAGGAGCCTGCTTACAAGCTGCTCGCGGCTCATTTCCAATGAGAACACGGCGACGGTCTTGTCCGAATTCTTCGCAACGTCCATTGCTATATTGAGCGCGATGCTGGTTTTGCCCATTGCCGGACGTGCGGCAATGAGTACAAGCTCACCCTTATTCAGGCCGAGGATGAATTTGTCGAGATCCTTAAGTCCCGTGGAGAGACCGGGGATGGTCTTGCCGCTGGACGCAGCCTCTGATATATTCTCGTACACGGTCTGGACGACGGCGGATATCGGCAGAAGTCCGCCTATATTGCGTCCCTGACGCAGGGCGTAGATCTTGCTCTCTGCCGCTTCGAGGATATTCTCCGCCTCTCCCGAGCCCTCGTAGACAAGATTGTTTATCTCATCCGCCGCGGACGCAAGATTTCTGAGCAGTGCCCTGTCGCGCACAATAGCGGCATACTCAAGAACGTTTGCCGCCGTCGGTGTTATGCGCATGAGCTCGGCAATATACTCTGTGCTGGCCTCACTGTAAACGCCGCGCACCTTCATCTGGTCAAGAACCGTGACGGGGTCAATGGTCTGCCCATAGGAGAACATGGTGTATATGGTCTCAAATATATCTCTGTTCTGCTTTATATAGAACTCCGCGCCGCGCAGACGCTCGATAACGTCCGGTATGCAGCGCGTGTCTATCAGCATCGAGCCTATGACCGCCTGCTCTGCCGTTGCCGAGTGCGGCGCCTGTCTGCCCAATAATTCTTCCATGCTTCAACTCCTGCCGCTTACTGAAATGCTTCTCTTATGCCTCGATGACGAGCACGTTTATCGTGCCGGATATCTCATAGCCGAGCTTCGCCTTGACCTGGAATGAGCCGAAGGTCTTTATGGGCTCGGGCTGGACGATCTTGTTCTTTTCAATCTCTATTTCGTGCTGCTGCCTGAGCGCATCGCTTATCTCCTGCGAGGTGACAGAGCCGAACAGCTTGCCCTTATCGCCGGCCTTTGCACGCACGGTGACGGTAATCTCGCCGAGCTTCTTTGCGTTTGCCTCAGCCTCGGCCTTTTCACGAGCTATCTGAGCGGCCTTTGCTTTTTCCTTGAGCTTGAGCGCATTTATATTGTCGGCCGTCGCTTCGCTTGCAAGCTTGCGCGGCAAAAGGTAATTGCGTGCGTAGCCGTCGGAGACCTCCTTCAGCTCTCCCTTTTTGCCTTGTCCCCTGACATCAACGTTAAAAATAACTTTCATAATTAATTCCTTTCCCGTGAATAAATCACGAATCAATATACTCATCTATGGCGGCATACAGCTTTTGAACCGCCTGCTCCAGCGTCAGCCCGTTTATCTGCGCTGCGGCGGCCGCACGGTTTCCGCCGCCGCCGAGCTTTTCCATTATAAGCTGAACGTTCACCTCGCCTATGGATCGCGCCGAGACGAACACGCCGCCGTCCTCGGTCGGATACATGACCATGGACGCGTCGACGCCTGCCACATTGAGCAGCTCGTCCGCCGCCTGCGCGGCAACTATCCTACTCTGCGGCGTTTCCGGAACGGCAATGGCCGTAATGCTCCGGTAAAGCCTTGCACGCTGGAGTATTCTGTACTTTGCGACTGTCTGCTCCATGCCGTTCTGCATGAGCTTTTTGACGGCCACCGTGTCCGCCCCGGCACGGCGCAGATACGCCGCTGCGTCAAAGGTGCGATCACCGGTGCGCATGGTGAAGCTCTTCGTATCGAGGACGATGCCTGCAAGTATTGCCTCGGCCTCACAGCGCAGGAGCTTCGGCTCGTCGCTGCACATTTCGAGTATCTCCGTCATCAGCTCGCACACGGACGAGGCATATGGCTCTATAAAGCTCAGATCCGCCCTGTCTATGTAGGTAGCTGCGCGGCGGTGATGATCGATGACCGCGACGTGATTGCACGACTGCAAAAGCCGCAGATCCTCGACCTGCTCGGGTCGGTTGGTATCGACAACGACCAGAAGCGTCTTGCCGTCGGCTATCATGATGGCCTCGCGGGCACTTATAAACGCCTCCTTATACTCCGGGCTTTCGCGCAGGAGCTTTATAAGCGGCTTTGCCGAGCTTTTTTCCACATCCGCAACGATCAGTGCGCTCTTACCGTTTTTGCGGGCAAGGCTGCACACGCCGACGGCGCCGCCAATGCTGTCCATATCGCTGAATTTGTGTCCCATGACCAGAACGCGTGACGCATCCTTTATGAGCGATTCGAGCGCGTTTGCCATAACGCGCGAGCGGACCTTGTTGCTAGACTCGACCTCTCCGGACTTGCCGCCGATGAAATCAAAGCTGAATTTGTTCTTGATAACGGCCTGGTCGCCTCCGCGTGAGAGCGCCATTTCGACGGCCAGGGACGCAAACTGGAGCGCCTCGCTGAGGTTTTCGCCGTTTCGTCCTATACCTATGGACAGTGTGGCGTGGATGCCGCTCGGACTCACGACCTGGTGCACCTCGCTTAAGATATCGCACTTTTTATCGAGGATGCCCTGCATATAGCGTTCCTCGAAAAGAAACAGATACCTGTCGCGGTCATAGCGGATAATGATACCGTTTGTATCCGCGCCCCACTGATCGAGCTTATCGCCGACCGCGTCGCGCAGATCGTTTCTGACGCGCTCGGGCTGGTTTTTCATGAGTTCCTCGTAGTTGTCGATCGTAAGAATCGCGGCTACGGGCTTGGAGAGCTCATGCTCATCGCGGATATTCTCATACTCGGTCACATCGATCCAGTACGCTATCGCCATGAAATGCCGGTCGTTCCCGTCACCGGCGCCGGAACGGACGATGTTGCCGCATATCTGATACTTCCTATCCTTGAGCTCAAAAAGGTCGGGGCTTTTCGTCTTACCCTCCATGAGCCACTTGCCGGAAAACTCCGGAATGAGCTCGGCAAGGCTTATATCCGTGCGCGAGCCGGACAGACCGCTTATCGAAAAGAACATCTCGTTGCCCCAGATGATGCGTGAATCATCAAGTCTGAAAACGACTATGGGCAGAGGAAAATTCAAAAGCGTGTTGTTCTTAGCCGTCTCCGCATCGTAGGTGACAGACTCGATATACGCCAGCAGCGCCTTTCTTCTGCGCGAGCGCGTGATCACCGAGTAGATGATAAGTCCGAGAATGACCACGCCCTCCGCCGCGGCGAGATAGTAGTTTTTAAGCACCAGCGTCGCCACCGCGAACACGATAAGGAAAAATACGAACGGTCTTGTATTCGGTTCAAACAGTCTCTGTGAATTTTTCATTTCCGACTTCCTATAGCAAAACTTATAGATATTAAATTATAACAAAGTATCAGCCCGATTACAACTGCAAAATTGTTTTTGCAGGTATTCTTTCAAATCGTTGTAATAGTTTTTCGTTTATGCTATAATTTAAAATTACATCGTTTAAGGAGATGCGCCGTGAGACTTTATTTTTACGGACATGATTATAAATACGCCGCCGAGCAGATGCTGCTGTCGCTCTACCCCTCAGAGCGCCCGGAATACCCCGTTGGAGAGCCCGCGGGCGACAGGGTCGAGCTGCGCTTATCGCACAGCAAAACGTACACAACGGCAAGCTGCCGCCTTATCTTAAACGGCAGCGAGTTCAGGGCAAAAAGCTCCGTGAAAACCGAGCTGATGACGGATGATATCGCACGCGATAAGCTTTGCAGCCGCGTGATAAAGACCTCGTTTTACCGCGCCGCCCGACGGGCGGGGCATAAGCAGCCGGCCTGGGGGATGCTCACGGGCGTGAGGCCGGGAAAGCTTTTCCGCGAGGAGCTTGAGAACAAGAGCCCGGACGCCGCGCTCGGAAAATTCATCGCCGGATACGATGTTACCGAGCCGCGTGCGGTGCTCTGCCGCGATACGGCGCTCGTGACAGAGAGTATTATAAAAAGTTTGGATAAGCGCGATATATGTCTGTATGTCGGCATACCGTTTTGCCCTACAAGATGCTCATATTGCAGCTTTGTCAGTCAATCGACGGAAAAGAGCATGAAGCTCATCCCTCCTTTTCTGGACGCACTCATGCGGGAGATAGACGCCGCGGCAGAGGCCGTAAATAAGCTGCAGCTTTCGGTCATATCTATCTACATGGGCGGCGGAACGCCTACGACCTTAAGTGCTCAGCAGCTTGACAGGCTGTGCTCAAGGCTTGAAGACAGCTTTGACCTTTCGCATCTTCGCGAATACACCGTCGAGGCAGGACGCCCCGACACGATAACGCTCGATAAGCTGCGCACCCTGCGTGTGCACGGCGTTGACAGGATAAGCGTAAATCCGCAGACGATGAGCGACGAGGTTCTGAATGTCATCGGCCGAAGGCACTCGGCGCAGGACATAATCAACGCGTTCAGCGCTGTGCGCAGCGTCGGCGGCATGGCGGTCAACATGGACCTCATCGCCGGGCTTCCCTCAGACAGCGCCGAGGGCTTTGAAAAAACTCTCGACACGGTCATCGGCCTTGAGCCGGAGAATATAACCGTCCACACGCTGTCGCTGAAAAAGGGCTCGCGCATAACGCTGGAGGGCAGCACGCTCCCCGGTGAGTCAGAGGTCGGCAGAATGCTTGACACGGCGGCCGAAAGACTGCGCAGCGGAGGCTGGGCGCCGTATTATCTGTACAGGCAGAAGTTCATGTCCGGCGGCTTTGAAAACGTCGGCTGGGCAAAGCCCGGCAGCGAGAATATCTACAACATATGCATCATGGAGGAGCTGTGCTCCATCGTCGCGCTCGGCGGTGGCGGCTCAACAAAGCTCATCTCCCCCGACGGAGGCCGGAATATACGCTTTTTCGCGCCCAAGTACCCGTCGGAGTACATAAGCGGTATACAAAAGACCTGCGATGACAAGCAGGGTATAATAGACTTCTACAGTAAGGAGAGCAAAAAATAATGGCATTTGATCTGAAGGAAATCAATTTTCGCACGGTGGCCGATCCCAAGGGCTTCATCGAGGAATGCGACGAGGTGTACGAAGGCCGCGTCAGAGATGCGGCGGATAAGATTATCGAAAACAGCAGAAAAAGCCCTATCGTCCTTATGTCCGGCCCCTCCGGCTCGGGCAAGACGACGACAGCTCGCAAGATAAGCGAGGAGCTTGAGCGCCGCGGCGTTCACGCGCACTATGTCGGCATGGACGACTATTTCAAGTCCGTCGATCCCGCAACCGCGCCCAGGACTCCCGAGGGAGATATCGACCTTGAGTCCCCCTTGTGCCTGGATATGGAGCTGTTAAACGAGCATTTTACCATGCTCACCGAGGGCAGGCGCATCTTCGTTCCGAAATACGAGTTCTCACGCCAGATGCGCGTGCTCGAGCCGTCAAAATCCATAAAGCTCAAAAAGGATGAGATAGTCGTTTTTGAGGGCATACACGCACTCAACGATATGATAACCGAAAAGCATCCGGACGCGTTCAAGCTGTACATCTCCGCACGCAGCAATGTTGAGTTTAACGGTGAGGTCTGCTTCAAGGGCACATGGTTCAGGCTCGTGCGGCGTACGGTGCGCGACTACAACTTCCGCGGCGCCGATCCCGCGCAGACGCTCAAAATGTGGGCAAACGTCCGCAGAGGTGAAAAGTCCTACATATCGCCGTTTAAGAACAAGGCGGACTTTATGTTCGACTCGGCCTTTCCCTACGAGATGGCAGTCATGAACGATACCGCCACCAGACTCTTCTCCACGATTCCGGAGGGCATAGAGCGATATGACGAGCTGCGCACGGTGCTTCCTGCGCTGCAGCTGTTCGGAGTGATAGATGAGAAATACGTTGCCCCCGACGCACTTATACGCGAGTTCATCGGCGGCGGAGAATACGACTGATCAACAAACGGAGGATAAAGATGAAAAACACAAAGAGAATACTTGCGCTCGTTCTGGCGCTCACTATGGTTTTTGCTCTGTGCGCCTGCACGAGCGATGACGACGTAAAGGGCAAGACAGATCCCGGCGTCGCCGAGACAGCAGCCCCCGAAAAGGAGCTTGAGCTCGGCAATATCAGCGGCGGCAAATACGAAAACGCCTATTTCGGCTTCGGCTGCGAGCTCGACGAGCAGTGGACCTATGCCACCGAGGATCAGCTTCTGAGTATGGTGCAGGCCACGGCCGATCTCGTAGACGATGAAAACTTCAAGGATGAGCTTCTGAAGGCCGACATGTTCTATGACATGATGACTTATTTCTACGACGGCGTCACAAACATGAACGTCATAGTTCAGAACATCGGCGCGGCGTACGGCGCACTGCTCGACGAGGACGCGATAGCCGAGCAGACCGCAGAGGTCATGCCGGAGCAGCTCGCGGCGGCTTCCATGGACGTTCAGTCCTGCGAGCAGGTAGTCGTCGAGTTTGCCGGGGCAGATCACGCCGGCATACTCATCCACAGCACGATAAACGGCAGCGATGTGTATCAGCTTCAGGCCTTCGTCAAGGCCGGCAAATATGTAGCCATAATCACCATATCCTCCCCGCTTGAGGATAACATCGACGCGATGCTCGGATTCTTCTATGCGGTATAAGCAAAACAGCTCAGACCGTTTGGTCTGAGCTGTTTTAATGCTTTTTACAGCGGCTGCTTTTTTATCTGCGCCCATTTGCGCGGGTATTTCGGGTGCGTGGGCTTTATTTTTTCTATTATAACGGCGGCGTGGCTTATACCTGTTCCCGGTATCGAATAGTGCACCGTTTCCTTAAGCCTGCCTCCGAGAAGGTGCATGGCGTTTTCGGCCTCATCGACCTCCTGTGCACAGTCGGGACCCTTCATGGCTATAAACAGCCCCCCGACGCGCAGATACGGCAGGCACAGCTCGCAGAGCGTGCCGAGGCGTGCAACAGCGCGTGAGACGGCAATGTCGTAAGCGGCTCTGCGCTCCTCTGATATCTCCTCGGCGCGCACATGTACACACTGTACATTCTCAAGCTTAAGCCTTGCACATAGCTCGCTTAAAAAATCAATGCGCTTATTGAGGCTGTCGAGCAGCGTTATGTCCATGTCCGGCTGCACGATTTTAAGCACCATTCCCGGGAACCCGGCGCCCGTTCCGACGTCAATTACCTTTTTATCTGCAAAATCGCAGACCGTCAAAAGCGCCGCGCAGTCGAGAAAATGCAGACGCGCAACATCCTCTGCACCGCTTATTGCGGTGAGATTCATGACGCGGTTGCGCTCCTCAAGATATTCATAATACGTTTTAAGCCTGCCGACCGCTTCGGCATCGGGCATAATACCGAGCGCGGCAAAGCCGTCGTTTAAAATCTTATCCATAAAAGCTCCGAAGAAAAATGAGTCGGGCAGCTGCCCGACTCATTTTAGCACATTCGTTTTTGTTTATCAATCAGATAAAGAAATTGTGGTCGCCGATCTGTCCGAGCCATGTCGTTTCGATCATGCCGCTGCCCCAGTATCGTCCAACCTGGAAAAACAGCGCATCGCCGACGGTATTGTAGCCCTCCAGGACGAGCTTTGCGCACACTACGCTTATGTCATACGGCTCACCGTATATGGTGCCCGCATATACGACGCTGAACTGACCCGGCTGGAAGATAACATCCTTTATCGTCTCGCCGAAGCGTGCATCGCCCGCGCGGTTGAGGATAACATTTCCTACTCCGATCTGACCCGCAACGGGCTGGTTGCCGGACTCCCATGTGATGATCCTGCTCATCCAGTAGAGATCATCCTCGTTGTAATACTCATCCCCGCTTTGGAGGATCTGTTCGTCTGCCGTGCTGAAATTAATAGCTCCGAGCTCTTCATCCTGCGTAACATCCAGCGTGAATATCTTCGCCAGGGCCTCGCTCGGGATGATGAAAGAGCCGTCAACCTCCATATAGCCGTCAGGAAGATAGAGGTATCTGCCGTTTGCGCACAGATATTCGTCCTCAAAGCCGGCCTCGATCGTTATGCCGGCAACCTCGACGGTCAGTTTATTTATCTCTTTGTCATAGTTGACATCGGCGTTGTAGCCAAGGACCGCGCAGGCGGCTTCAAGCGAAACGTAGGATTCGTCGCCTATCATATAGCCGCGGCAGGAAAGCAGTCCGTCGACATATACCGGAGTTTCGGTATAGCTTACGCCGTTGTCAGTTTCCTCAGCCAGCGCAGAGCCGCAGAGGAAAACGCACAGCAGACAGATAACGAACACGAGTGCAAAACTATACTTTTTCAGTTTACTCATATAACGCTCCTGTCATAAAAAATATATTCGGCAAAACACCGAATGTCGCCCTATAACTCTCAGGCATATTTATTATAGCGGAACATTTGCAATTGAGTAAATAGTTATTTTGCATAAACGAGCTTGTGTCGAATTGTGCATATTTCACATAACAACTTCAAAAACCGCAAGATTTAGAGCCTTTGTAAGCCTAAAACACATCATTTTGTGTCTTGGGCAGCTTGCACAAAAGTCGAAATTCGACAACAATTTCTTAAAAAACCGTAAAAATTATTACAAATATTAATCACGTGTATAACGTTATGTAAATCAATTGCGTTATGAAATAAAATTATGTAAACTAAATTGTTGTTTTTATATGCATTTTTTCAGTGCCTTGGATAGCTGATCGGGGCAGGAGGTTTTCTTATATCCGCAGCGTATACCCTCCAAGCGCTCCACGGCATCCTCGACCTTCATCCCCACCAGCAGCCGCGAAATACCTTGCAAATTGCCGTCACAGCCGCCTTTTACCTCCACTTTTTCGATGCGTCCGTCTTCGATATCTATCTCAAAAAGCTGCGAGCAGACCCCCTTCGGACGATAAGTAATATGCATAATCACACCTCATTTTTTGAATATTCGCGGTTTACATAATGCTGTATACAACCGTATATAAATCATACCACAGTCCGCTCTTCAAGTACAGCATATTTTATCCCTCGCGGCAATATAATTGTCTGACGGGAGGGCTCGGTATGTTGAAAAAACTCAAAGTGATCCTTGTGGGCGGACTTGCCCTGTGCTGCCTGTATCTTTTCGCCGTGTATCTGCGCACGGACGGCGGCGAGAGCATAAAAAGCACAATATCCTTGACGGACGACGCCGAGGAGACGGGCTATCCCACCGGCACTCCGCTTGATACGCCCGCTCCGGAGTCAAGCACCGCACCCGTGATGCCGACTATAATACCTACCACAATATCCGGCGGTCTGTCGATCAAAAACACATCAGGCTATGATATTGATATAGATTCCGTACTGAGTGCGGGATGTCCGATACGGCTGGAGACCGGAAAGCCGCAGATACTTATAATCCACACCCATTCGAGCGAGGCCTACTCCCCTGCCGGGCTGGACAAATATGACGACCTCGGCACGAACCGCACGCTTGACCAGAACCTGAACGTTATCCGCATCGGCAAGGAGCTTGCAAAAATTTTCGAGGACTGCGGCCTTAACGTTATCCACGATACCCAGGTGTTCGACTACCCGAGCTACACAGGCTCATATAACCGCAGCTGCGAGGCTGTCGAAAAATATCTGGCAGACTACCCGAGCATCAAGATCGTCATTGATCTGCACCGGGACGCGCTGTGCTCGGATACGGTGACATACAAGACCACCGCCACCGAGCAGGGCGTGTGCGCAAGTCAGGTGATGCTTTTCGTCGGGAGCGACGCGAGCGGACTCGAGCACCCGAACTGGCGGCAGAATCTGAGCCTTGCTCTCTATCTGCAAAACGCGGTATGCCAATCCTACCCCAGCCTCATGCGGCCGATAACGCTGACAAAGTATCGCTACAATCAGCACCTCTCCCCCGGCTCTATGATAATCGAGGTCGGCAGCAACGGAAACACCCTGCAGGAGGCGCTGGCCGCGATACGGCTGTTCGGCAATGCGGCGGGGCCGGCGATAGCTGCGCTCGTCGAGTGAATATATTACATTATATAATGTATAGGACATCCACTCGTTTGGCTATTATTAAGTCAGGAGGGATGCTGAATGAAGGTATTCGATATCATGAGCGAGCACATTGTGACGGTCGGCCTCGGCGAACCTGTGGCAGCAGCGGCAAGGCTTTTAAAGCAGTATAACATCGGCGCGGTGCCGGTGTGCGACGCTCGCGGCAATCTGCGCGGAATGATAACCGACCGCGACATCGCCGTCAGGTGCGTAGCAAACGGGCTGTCGCCGGCGGAGACGAAGACCGGCGATATCATGACGCGCGGCGTTATCACGATAAACGACAACGCCTATGTCGGCGACGCGGCGCGGCTGATGGCCGACGCGCAGATACGCAGGCTGCCGGTGTGCAGAAACGGACAGCTTGTCGGCATGCTGTCGCTTGCCGATCTTGCGCGCAGCACCGACTGCGACACCGAGGCCGCCGAAGCACTTTGCGAAATTTCGAAAAACATTCGCAGAGTGTAGCGTATGCTACAGTTGCAAGCTTTCAACCCTATTATAATGAATACAGAAAGACGGAACACGTCATTCATTATTAAAATCAAAGCATAAAGTGTATTTATTATTTTAGGAGGTAAATTATTATGGCAAAATGGGTATGCCCCGTATGTGGTTACGTTCATGAAGGCGACACTCCCCCGGAGAAGTGCCCCATCTGCAATGTCCCCGGCAGCAAGTTCATCAAGCAGTCCGAGGAGAAGTCCTGGGCAGCTGAGCATATAGTCGGCGTCGGCAAGAGCTTCGGCGCAGACGTTCCCGAAAGCGTCCGCGAGGAGATCATCAGCGGCCTGCGCGCAAACTTCGAGGGCGAGTGCTCCGAGGTCGGCATGTACCTGGCAATGGCTCGCGTCGCTCACCGTGAAGGCTATCCCGAGATCGGCCTTTACTGGGAGAAGGCAGCTTACGAGGAGGCAGAGCATGCTGCAAAGTTCGCAGAGCTCCTCGGCGAGGTTATCACCGATTCGACCAAGAAGAACCTTGAGATGCGCGTCGATGCCGAAAACGGCGCGACCGCCGGCAAGTTCGAGCTTGCAAAGCTCGCAAAGCAGTATAACCTCGATGCTATCCACGACACCGTCCACGAGATGGCCCGCGACGAGGCCCGCCACGGCAAGGCCTTCGAAGGCCTGCTGGCAAGATACTTTAAGTAAGAAGCAAAATTTTAAGGGGAAGCTGATATCAGCTTCCCCTTTGTTTTTTATGCTTTTGCGGGTACAACAGTGCCCGTTATTTCGACTATTTCCCAATCATAATCCATCATTTTTTCATGCATATATCCATCATTATCAGGGTAATCATTGGGATAAATTGACATTCTTGAGTAACCTTTTCCGGCAGTATCGCATTTTACAGTTATAGGCATGTCTATCATCCCTGCTTCTATCCATTCCCAGTTACTGTTCTGACCTACTGTTTGATATGTGCCATTGATTTTTACGGTAACAGTAAGGTCTTTAAAATTATAGTCTTGCGAAACGGCTGCAACGTTGACAAACGGGTGCACACATTTATACACATAAAGTGTTGTGCAGTTTAAGCCGGGAAGTGAGATACCTTTTCCATTGTTTATAGAGCTTACATTAAGTACATCATCTTCCTCACCTTTTTCGAACGGTGCACCCCAATCCGGTGGCTCAATAAACACTTTAACTTCTAAGTATTCAGAATAATTATCAAGCGTAACCTCAACGCCTTTATCTTCTCCACCGCAGGCGCACAGCGGCAACACCATAAGCAATGACAAAACAAACGCTAATATTCTCTTCATTTTCCTACCTCTTTCTTTAATATAACTGTTTTTTCAATCACCGGTTTCTCTTCAACGCCTACTATGACATAACCTTTTTCTTTGGCACGAGCTGCAAGGGCTGAGCCGGTTTTTAAATAGCTCTGATTTTTTGGCAGCGGTGCGCCGGTTTGTTCCTCGTACTCTTTTGCTGTCAAGCAAAAGTCAACGCCTTGATCAAACAAATAATCAAGACCGTCAAGTTTTGGTCTCTTTCCCATCATCTCTCCTCTTTCTTATTATAATTTTATAGTGTTTATAACACTATAAAATTATAATATACACAAACTACTTCTGTCAAGTTAAACTACAAATATAAATGAGGTGTGCATATGGCAGAAGAAATCAAAATAACAAAGAAATCAGCCCGAAAGGGAGACGATGGCTACAAGGTCGTATCAGTGCGCATGAAGGATGAGACTGTTGATAAGCTGGATGACCTTTCGGCAAAAACAAACCGCTCGCGCAACGAGCTTATAAACATTCTGATCGAATCGGCTATCAATATCGTAAAAATCGAAGAATGAGCAAAATTGTTTAATGACAAAAGGAGCGGATATGCCGCTCCTTTTCTATTTCCATTTCAAGATAATTTGTGCTATACTGACATCAGGATATGTAATATTAAAGCATTGGAGGTATAGCATGGATAAGCAACCCTGTCTGCCCGTAAAAATAACGGCAAAAAAGTGGGCCGACAAATTGCAGGACGGCTCGGTCTTCATGCGTTCGCTGCACGACTTCGGTTCATGGAGCGCAATAAAGCATCATAACAGCGGCAACGGACAGATGAAGGACGGAGTTCAGGGCGATATCGGCGAGGGTATAGTCAGGCGCGTCGATCCCAAGGTAGGAGATGAGTTTTTCAACAGCTTTGATCCCGAGCTGCGGTCTGTAATGAAGGATATGTTCTACATTGAAGAGAACATATTTCAATTCTGCAAAATATACTGTATGTACGGTCTGACGTATTTAATCGATGAACGGAGATTTGAACAGCCCGACGAGCGTCTGCGCGAATTTGGCGACAGCGCGGTCATCATTTATGACCCAAATGAGTTTTTAAACCGCGTTCTGCATGCACTCTATAATAAGTATGGCGACAACTGCAATTTCAAGCTGGATGAGGTTCACTATTACCCACCCGATTACTACGGCGAGCTTGACGAGTTCTGCAAGCATGACAGCTATGCGTGGCAGAACGAAATGCGCATGAGGGTAGCCCTGCTGGACGAGAATGAAACAATAACAGATGCCGACGGGCGCGTCAGAAAACACCTTATCCAGGACATCTCCCCTATCACGCTTGATATCGGCTCGATAAGAGATATTTCCGTTCAGATATCTGTAGACGATCTTATAGCCCTGCGTCTGCCGGATATCATAAAGCCGCCGGTTGAAGATTAGTTTTTGTTGCTTTATAGCAATAGAAAAAAAGACGCCCGAGGGCGTCTTTTTTAATTCAATGTATCCGAGTTCATGGTAAACAACCGCTCGACGGCTGTCTTTAATTGCGCGTGCTCCGGCGCGGAAAGCTCAGGGTCTGAGGTCAAAAGCTCATGCGCCGCCTGCTGTGCGGTTTGCAGGACATTCATATCGGAGCACAGGTCTGCAACATGCATCGCCGGAAGTCCGTGCTGGCGCGAGCCGAAGAAATCACCCGGTCCGCGCAGCTTGAGATCCTCCTCGGATATCTTAAAGCCATCGTTGGTTTTGGTCATGATCTTGAGCCGCGCCTGCGTCGCCTCGTTATCGCTGTCGGAAACAAGCACGCAATAGCTCTTATGCTCCCCGCGCCCGACGCGGCCGCGCAGCTGGTGCAGCTGGCTCAGGCCGAAGCGGTCGGCGTTTTCGACTATCATCAGCGCCGCGTTCGGCACGTCAACGCCGACCTCGATGACCGTAGTAGAAACGAGTATGTCGATATCTCCGGCCACAAAGGTCGACATAATATCGTTCTTTTCCTTGGCCTTCATTTTGCCGTGAATACACGCTACCCTGAGGTCCGGGAAATATTTTTGCAGCTCGGCAGCGTGCTCCTGCGCGGATTTGACGTTCGGCGGAAGCTCCTCGTTTTCCTCTATCATCGGGCAGACGACAAACACCTGCCGTCCCTCGGAAACGAGCTTGCGGATAAAGCCGTTTAAGCGCGTGCGATAGCTTTCGGTGACGGCAAAGGTATCGACCTTCTGCCTGCCCGGCGGCATCTCGTCTATGACCGAGATATCGAGGTCGCCGTAGATTATAAGCGCCAGAGTGCGCGGTATAGGCGTTGCGGACATGACGAGAACATGCGGCTTTTCGCCCTTGGATATGAGGCTTGAGCGCTGGTTAACACCGAAGCGGTGCTGCTCGTCGGTAATAACAAGGGCGAGATCGGAATACTCGACATCCTCGGAAAACAGCGCGTGCGTTCCGATTATAAGGTCAAGCTCTCCGGCGGCGAGCTCGGCCTTGACCTCGCGTTTTTGCTTTGCGGTCATAGAGCCTGTGAGCCTTCCGATGCGCAGTCCGAAGGGTGCGAGAAACGAGCTGAGCGTTTTAAAATGCTGCCCGGCGAGTATTTCGGTCGGTGTCATAAAGGCGGACGAATATCCGTTTTTCCACACATACCAGATAAGCGCCGCTGCAACGAGCGTTTTGCCGCTGCCGACGTCGCCCTGAACAAGTCTGTTCATCGCAATGCCCGACTGCATATCGTGCACAGCGTCCGAAACGGCGCGTCTCTGTGCGCCCGTCGGAGCAAAGGGCAGGCTTGAAAAAAACTCCTCGATATCCTGCTCGTGCATGAGTATGCCGCTCTGCTTTGAGTGACTGCCCTTCATTTTGCCGAGGGCGCAGGCGAGCAGGAAAAGCTCCTCGAACACGAGTCTGCGCCGCGCAAGCTCAAGATCCTCAAAGCTTGCGGGAAAGTGAATGTTCTCATAGGCATAGTCTGTCTGCGCAAGATGATATTTTTCGCGCAGGCTATCCGGCAGCGCCTCGGGCAGCTCGGACGCACACGCATCCAGTGCCTGACGCACAGCGCTCATGATGAGCTTCTGCGAAAGCCCGGTCGTCAGCTTATACAAGGGAACGATGCGCCCCGTTACGCCGCCGACCGTGCCCTCGCGCTCAATCACGGGATTCGTCATTGTTCTTTTGCCGCCGACAGCTATTATCTTGCCGTAGATGTTCAGGCTGTCGCCTCGGTGTACGCTGTTTTTGATATACGGCTGATTGAAAAATGTTATGTCAACCGAACCGCTTTCATCCACCACGCGGAACTTCACAAGCTCCAGACCCCGGCGGATACGCACGAGGTGCGCGTCCTCTGCGGCAAGGGCATTTATGCAGACAGTCTCGCCGTCGCAGGTCAGGCCGATGGGCTTAAAGCTGCTGCGATCCTCATATTTCCTCGGAAAATACGAAACAAGGTCACGGACGTTAAAGACGCCGAGCTTATTGAAAAGCAGCGCCTTTTTTTCGCCTATGCCTTTGCAGTATCGTATATCGGTTTCAAGATAGTTCATTTTTGAAGCTTAAATCTCCACAATGCCTCGCGGTCGGCAGGTTCGGCATATGCTATGCCGACGCGCGGTAGTTGTGTTATGTTAACCTTTGTGCCGTCGTCCTCAATGCGCAGCCCGTCGCAGGAGAGGATATCGAGTCCGTTGAAGCTGCGGTCGATGCCAAGCTCTTTTGTGAGCTTTCCCGGCCCTTCAAAGCCCTCGCAGCAGCGAATGAGTACGGCCTGCGGATCATTTTCGGAGCCGGACACGATGTTGAGCATCTCGTGCATCCCATAGCAGAGGTAAACGTATATCGTACCGCCGTCGCGCCAGAGTATCCCGGCGCGCTTTGTTTTGCCCTTGTGGGCGTGGCAGGCGGTATCCTCAGCTCCGCAGTACGCCTCGGTTTCCGTTATCCTAAGGCGCTTTTCGCTTCCGTCGGGAAAGCGGCGCACGAGAAGCTTTCCGACGAGTGCGGGCGCAAGGGTCAGAGCGTCGGCACGGAAAAATTCACGGTTTGGCATCACTCCACCATCTTAAGAGTGTAATCGGTGCTGTTTGTTAGTGTGAACATCTCAAGCAGGCCGGTTGTACACAGGATCTCGTTATCCTTTGTTATCATTATCATATCAAAGCCGCCGTTTTCGCGCCAGTATTTGAGCGCAGCGCTCTCACCGAGGATGAACATCGCGGTCGACAGGCAGTCTGCCAGCGTTCCGTCAGAGCAGACTATCGTTACGGAAACGAGATCATTGTCCGCCGGCTTTCCGGTGCTTGGGTCTATCAGGTGATGATACTTCATTCCGTCAGGGCCGATGAAATAGCGCTGATAGCTGCCGCTTGTGATGATAGCCGTCTCACCGACGGTAAGCGTTCCGACGTAAGAGCCGGTGTCGTTGGGATCCTCCACCGCAACTGTCCAGTTGCTTCCGTCGGGCTTTGTGCCGAGGGTCTGCACGTTGCCGCCGAGTGAGACTATGCCGCTTGTGACTCCGTTTTTGCGCATCGCGTCAATGGCATACTTCGACGCGCAGCCCTTGGCAACCGCGCCGAAGCTTATCTGCGTCCCGGCGGGCATACGCACGGAATAGTTTGCCTCCCCCTCAAAGTCGGTGATCTCGGTCTTCCCGAAGCCGAGCTTTTGTCTCAGCTCCTTGATTTCGTCATCCGAGGGAATACGTCCTGTTTCTTCCTTGAATTCGCCCCAGGCCTCGTAAAGCGGGTACACCGACAGATCGAGCGCGCCGCCCGATAGCTTATATACGCTCAGCGCCGTCGAGAGCATCTCGTTTACCTGCGGGGTCACAATGACGTTCTTCCCCTCGGCGTTGTTTATAAGCGTGGTGTAGCTGCCCTCATTGTTCGGGTCGAGCATATCGTCCATGGCGTTTATAACGCCGACAGCGGCACTGATACCGTCATTTGCGTATTTTCCGTAGGCGGTCAGGTTCATGACCGTATCCATTGCGAATATCTGCTTCTGCACAGGCTCGTTCCTCGAGCATGCGCACAGCGGCAGCAGCAGGCACACGCACAGCAGCACCGCGACCGTCCTTTTTACAAAAAAGCGCCTCATATTTTATCCTCGGAGTTTTACTGTAATATTTATTTTATAAGTATAACATACAAAGCGGCAATTGAAAACCGAAATTTTGTACCCTCCGGTCAACATGCATACTATAACTGTTTGTTGAAAGTGGCAACAGGTACAATATATAGTAGCTCGCGGCAAAATGCTCAATTTACAGATTGTTTACGCCGTTTTACGACTCCAATCGCTTGCCGGTGTTGACATAATCCGACTTGTGTGTTACAATTTGATTACATATTGAAATATTCTACGGAGAGTTCAAAGATGAAAAAACGACTTATCAGTTCACTGCTGGCAGTAATAATGTGCGTTTCGCTACTTGCCGTACCTGCCGACGCCTCCGGAATAAGCGGAGCAAAGACGACAAGCGCCCTGAATCTCAGAAGCGGCGCGGGCACAAGCAAATCCATAATCATGACAATGCCCGCCGGAGCGGAGGTCATTGTCGGCATGACGCAGAACGGCTGGTGCAAGGTCGTTTATAACAGCACCGTCGGCTACGCCTCGGCGGAATACCTCAAGACTGTCGGCAAGGTCAGCGGCAATTTCGGGACCGGTACGGTATCCGGCGATGACGTGCGCATGAGAAGCGGCGCGGGAACCGGCAGCTCTGTTGTCGGAACCTATGATAAGGGCACGAAAATGTCCGTCATCGGTGCGGCGGGCAACTGGTATGAGGTCAGCTATAACGGCAAGACCGGCTATGTCAGCGCAGACTATATGAAGCTGTCCGTCAGAAATGCAAGCTCCGGCACACCGGCAGCGCCCACCCCTGCTCCGTCGAACACAGCGACAGTATCGGGAGGCTTCAAGGCAAGCGTCATCGGAACAAGCGTAAGGCTCAGAAGTCAGGCAAACACAAGCTCCGACACCCTCGGCTACTACTCCAACGGCGTTAGCCTGACGGCACTCGGCTCGGTCAAGGACTGGTACAAGGTAGCCTATAACGGCAAGGTCGGCTATATGGCCGCGCAGTATGTCCGCATAACGCCGGCAAACAGCTACAGCGCCGCGAAAAGCGGCACCGTCAGCGGCGACAGCGTGCGCATGAGAATGGGACCGAGCACCGACTTTGCGGCAATCGGCACTCTTAATAAGGGCGCAAACGTAAAGATAAGCGGCGAGGCCGGCTCCTGGTACGAGATAAGCGCAAACGGCAAGTACGGCTACATGAGCAAGGACTACATAAAGATAGTAGACACTGCATCGGCTGACACCGTTGAAAAGATGGACAGGATCGGCATAGTCACCGGCAACGGTGTGCGTATGCGCAGCGGTGCGGGTATGAGCTACTCGACCGTCGGCTACTACGATAAAGGTATACAGGTCAAGGTCACAGGCAAGACAGGCTCATGGTATGCTGTCAGCTATAACGGATTGAGCGGCTACATGAGCACAGACTATGTAAAGCTCAGCACAGGCAGCACCGTCGCAAATCAGATAGTCGCAACCGCAAAGCAGTACCTCGGAACTCCCTATGTTTACGGCGGTTCTTCTCCGCGAGGCTTCGACTGCTCCGGCTTTATGTACTATCTCTACGGTCAGTACGGCTATAAGCTTTGGCGCGGAGCCGGCGGCCAGTGGAACCACAACGGCACAAAGGTCGATAAGAACGAGCTTCAGCCCGGCGACCTCGTGTTCTTCTCCGACAGCGTCGATCCCATCGGGCACGTCGGCATGTACATCGGCGATAATCAGTTTATCCATGCCTCGTCCGGAAAGGGCTGCGTCGTGATAACCTCACTGAGCGCCAGCTACTACGCAAATCACTACACCGGCGCAAAGCGCATCATTCAGTAGTATATAAAGTTTTCACCGCAGGATGTTTCCTGCGGTGATTTTTTATAGCTTATAAATTTATTTAAAGCGCTTCAGTCTCAGCGCGTTGGAGACGACGGAGATGGAGCTGAGCGCCATTGCCGCGCCGGCAAGCATCGGACTCAGGAGCGGACCTCCGAATGCGTAGAACAGACCGGCGGCAAAGGGTATGCCGACGCTGTTATAGAAAAACGCCCAGAACAGATTCTGCTTAATGTTGCGGATAACGGCCCTGCTCAGGCGCAGCGCCGTCACAAGCGTACCGAGCTGCGAGCCCATGAGCACAACATCGGCAGATTCTATCGCAACGTCTGTTCCGCTGCCGATAGCCGCGCCGATATCGGCAGCAGCAAGTGCCGGCGCATCGTTTATGCCGTCGCCGACCATGCATACCTTCTTTCCGGCCGCCTTGAGCTTTTCTATCTCGCCCGCCTTGCCCTCGGGCAGTACGCCTGCGAGTACGCGGTCGATATTAGCCTTGTCGGCGATCAAGTGAGCGGTCTTTTCGTTGTCTCCGGTTAACATAATTGTATTAATCCCGAGATTATACAACTCGGCTATTGCCTCGGGGCTGTCGCTCTTTATGGTATCGACTGCACCGAAAAGTCCGGCAAAGCTGCCGTCAATGGCAGCAAACATGAGCATGCAGCCGCTGTTTTCGAGCTTTGCCTGCTCGTCGGCAGCCGTTATTTCAACTCCGTTTTCCTGCATGAGCAGTGCATTTCCGATGAGCACCTCGCGTCCGGAAATCATTGCTTTTATGCCGCGTCCGGGCACTGCGGTTACTCTCTCGACTGTCGGCAGGCTGAGTCCACGCTCCTCGGCTGCCTGAGTTATCGCCTTTGCGACGGGATGCTCCGAGCCGGATTCTGCAGCGGCGCATATGCCGAGAAGCTCGGACTCGTGAAGTGAGACTGAGTAAATGCTGCTGAGCTTGGGCTTACCCTCTGTTACCGTTCCGGTCTTGTCGAGAACGACGGTGTCGGCAAAGGCCATTGCCTGCAGCGCCTCGCCGCTTTTATACAAAACGCCGAGCTCCGCGCCGCGGCCGGTACCGACCATTATCGCTGTCGGAGTCGCAAGGCCGAGCGAGCAGGGGCAAGCGACCACGAGAACGGAGACGAATATATTTAAAACAAACTCAATATCCTTGCCGCACAGCGCCCAGATAATCGCCGAGACGACCGCTATGACCATTACGACAGGCACGAAAACTCCCGCGACTTTATCTGCCAGCTTTGCAATAGGCGCCTTTTTGCCCTGGGCATCCTCGACCATGCGGATTATCTGCGCAAGCGCCGTATCTCCGCCGACCTTTGTGGCCGTGAACACGATAAGGCCCTCGCCGTTTATGCTGCCGCCGGTGACGCCGCTTCCGACGTCAAGTGTGACCGGCAGGCTCTCGCCGGTGAGCATACTGAGGTCGGCGCTCGACGCGCCGGAGGTGACCGTACCGTCGCAGGGGAAGCGCTCGCCCGGACGGACGGTTATCACGTCACCCTCGCGCAGCTCGGATACGGGCACCTCGCCGGTCTCTCCATGGCGCGTGACGAGCGCGGTCTCAGGCGCAAGCTCTGTCAGGGCGCGGATCGCATCCGAGGTGTGGCGCTTGCTGCGCGCTTCAAGGTATTTGCCCAGCATGACGAGCGTTATTACGACCGCCGCGCTCTCAAAGAACAGGTTTTCGGAATAGCTGGTGTCGCCGAGGGCTATCTTTACCACGGCGTACAGGCCGTAGGCCAGCGCGGAAAACGTGCCGACCGCAACGAGCGTGTCCATATTCGGATGCCCCTTGACGAGGCTGCCGAAGCCGTTAATGTAGAAATTGCGCCCGCCTGTGACGATGGGCAGCGTGAGTATAAGCTGCACGAGCGCAAAGGTCAGCGGCGCATGGTGCGGCATCATGAACATAGGAAGCGGAAGCCCTGCCATGTGCCCCATCGAGACATATAAAAGCGGCACGGCAAAGCATATGCACAGGATAACGCGCCTCTTCATTGCATTGAGCTCCGCCTTCTTCTCGGCGTCCTCTTTTCTGCGGTTTTCCGCCGCGAGAACATCGGCCGAGACATACTCCTGCGCACCGAAGCTCAGACGAGAGACTAGCTCGCATATCTTGGGAACATCGAGCGAGTCGTCATAGACGATGTCCATTTTTTCGGTCGTGAGGTTTACGGATACGCTCTGAACGCCCTCCTGCCGCTGCATAAAGCGTTCAAGACTCGCCGAGCACGCGGCGCAGTGCATTCCGCTTATTTTAAAAGTTTTTTCTGTCATTGTATCACCTTCAGTTAGCGCTCGCTAATTAAATCTATACATATATTATACCAAGCACTCTTAAAAATAAAGTGATATTTTCGACAAAAAGTCATTCCCACAGCGCATATGACGCTGTGGGAATTTGTTCACATTACGAAATACATTATAGCCGCCACGGCTCCGCTGCCGAGGAGTGTTGACAGAGCGGCCACAAGGACGGTCGATATTTTCCCTCCCCGCAGTGAGCCGGTATAAGCTCCGGCCGCCTGCTTTGCCTCGCTCAGAAGCTGCGAGCGCGTAACTCCGGCGGTTTTCATGTAGTCCTCTCGAACTATGAATATCGCCTCCTCGAACACCTTGGGATCTGGCGATTTAACGACTATTACCCTTTTTGCAACTCCCTTCACCACGTCGAAAGCCTCCCTGTCGTCAGTTTTCTGCTTATAGCTTAACCGTCTGAGCATACTTTTATACCTCAAGCGCGCTCTTCGACGCGAACGGCAAGAACGGTCATATCGTCCGAGTAGCTGCAATTGCGCTCGGCGGCCTTGAGCGTGTCGCGTGCGAGAGCCTTCATATCTTTGCCGCAGGAAAGCAGCATATCGCGCAGCCAGGCATCATTAGAGTCGCCGACGACTCCGTCTGAGGCTATAATCGCGGTGCTGCCGGGCTTTAAGCGCATACGCACGATATCCGGTGCGGCTCCGGAGACGCCGCTCAGCCCCGGCGCGAAGCTTTCGCACTTTATACGGCGTATGCCGCGGCTGCCGTTGACGTAGCTTGGCGCGGCACCGTATTTGTAAAAGCAGGTCTCACCGGAAAACAGATCGACACACATGAGATCGACCGTAGCAAAGCCCCAATTATCGCCGCACTTGAGCAGCATAACGGAGTTCAATGTTTTCATAGCAACCGCAGGATCTACTCCGGCTCTCAGGAAGCCCTCGAGGATATCAATTACCTCTCGGCTCTCGCTAGCGGCGGCCTCGCCGCAGCCCATTCCGTCGGAGAGAATAACGCACAAAACGCCCGCATCGGTCTTGAAGTATGTACCCTTATCGCCGCTTACCTTCTCTCCTTTTTTCTTGAGCGCCGCTATGCCGACAGACACGGCCAGGGGCTCTGCCTCCATGAGCACGAGCTTTGCCTCGCTGTCGTTCTGGCTTTTGAGCCTGCACAGGCGCACGCCGAGAACTCCGGACAGCTTATCGAGATAGTCGTCCTGCTTAGTAAGGCGCGGGAGCGCACCGCTTTCAATCACGGCGCGCAGTCTGCCGCGTGCATCGCGGTAAACGGCGGCATCGGCGTCGATATCCTGCGAGAGAAGATAGCGGATAAGCCGCCTTTCGGCCAGATGATCGGCTCCGTTGGTACCGGCAAGCTCCTTTGAAACAGAGCCCAGTATCTCGGCCATATCGGAATACTGCCCCCATGCCGTATTTCGGCTCTCGCGCAGGGATTCGGAGAACTGACGGCGATATGCCGCGGCTCGCAGCTCGGCGTTGACTGCCGTAACGAATGCCTCGGGGGTTTTGCACTTCTCGATGAAGTGGTGCGGTATATCACTCATCTCGAGCGTTCCGCGGCTGATCATTTTTCCCGTCGCGTCGTTGAGCGCGGAGAGCGTGTCGATATAATCTCTGTTCCAGCAGCGGTTTTTCTCCCTGCACTTAAGGCACACACTGTCGGCCGCTCGGTCGAAGACCTTAGCGGGGTCAGAATCGTTATACTGCTCGTCAACATTGCGCCGGACTATCTCGTAAAGGCTGCCGTAGGCATTGCTCAGGCCCATGACCCTGCGTGCAACGTATCGCCGCAGCCCGGATTCTCCGCTGCCGCCGATAACCGGCTGCACCATTGAGCCTGCGCGATTTAAAAAGCCCGAGGGCAGAAGCATGAATATCACCGACGCGGCAAAGACCTCAAACAACGAATTTATCTCGGTCTGAAATGACCATGCGCATGCCACCGCAGCGGCATCGGCAGCAATGAATGCAAGCAGAAACAGAAGTCTGCCGTGGCGGTTGAACATGCCCGACAGCAGCCCAGCGAACGCATAGGCCATTGTGTAAAACGGCATACCGCCGGCTGTGAGATCCATGGCAATGCCGAAGGCCGTGCCTATGGTGCAGCCGGTCATAATACCGCAGCGCAGCGTGCAGGTCATAACGATCAGCAGCGCCAATAGCCTGCCGAGCGATATTGCGCCGAATATCTCTATCTGCGACACTGCCATGAGCAGCACCGCCGCCGTTATAAGAACGCTGCCGGCATACTTTAACTCCTCAGCCTCCGTCGTGCGTTCGGCATCACTCAGCGCCTCACGGAAAAAGCTGCATCCGCCGAAGGAGAAAACCGTCTCTGCCAAAACGACAGCCGCAGCCGGAGCCTGAGTAAACACCGATGTGAAGCTTGACAGTATGCCGGTCGATAGTGCGGCTATCGCGGCAACGCTCGGTGCAAAGATGCTTTTCCTTGAAAGCTTCGTGTCTTGAAAGGCAAAGCTTACGGTGTACACCAGCACTATTGCCGCGAGGTAGCGTATGCTCCCTGCAAGACCGCTGCTTATTATGTAACCGATCGCCGCTCCTATAAGGCAGCCGACACCGTTAAGCCCGGCGCCCGACGCAGCGACAGCGGCAATACCGAACGGACCTGCCGAGCCGAGGAGCCTCGCAGATGCCAGAAGCACTCCTCCGATCAGATGCACAACGGCGTATGCCACGCTTATTACCTTCTGAGAGCTGCACTCCGCCGCACTTTTTTCTATCGCGCCCCTTATCGCCGCGAATGAGCCTTTCATGTCCATTTTCAGCCTCCGATAGTTTACATAAAGTAATAATTATTATACTTATGTAATTCTCCGAAGTGTGTCACTCGGTGCTGTTGAGAAATGTTATTTGCGCATGGGAAATACAGAGAAATAAGTCCGCGGCGTTCGGGATGCAAAAAACAGGTACGACCAAAAGATCGTACCTGTTAAAATTATGCTTGTATTACTGCTTTGCAGCGTCGTCCTTGCCGGCCTGGAGTGCCTTCATGTTGCCGGGGAGGAACTTTGCCTTGCGCTCGCCGAGCTCAATGCGGATTGCCTCGCTCATCTTATCGTCGTCAACGACGGGAGCCTTTGCAAGCAGTGCGCCCAGGATGGCGACGTTTGCGCCCTTGGGGTTGCCGACTTCCTCGGCAATGCGGTTTGCGTCGCAGTAAACGACCTGGATATCATTGCGCTCTGCCTTGCGGTCGATCAGAGAGCTGTTGATGACCAGAACGCCGCCGGGCTTAACGTGAGGCTCGAACTTGTCCAGAGAAGGACGGTTCATGGCGACAACGACATCTGCCATATCGACCAGCGGAGAGGCAACGGGATCATCGGAAACGATGACCGAGCAGTTTGCGGTACCGCCGCGCATCTCAGGGCCGTAGGAAGGCAGCCATGAGACATGCTTGCCGTCGAGCATGCAAGCCATTGCAAGGAACTTACCGATCAGGAGCATGCCCTGACCGCCGAAACCGGCGAATATAAACTCTTTTTTCATATTATTCGGCCTCCTTGTCTTTCTTAACACCGAGAGGATAGTAAGGAATCATATTCTCTTCGAGCCACTTCATAGCCTCGATCGGGCTGAGACCCCAGTTGGTGGGGCAGGTGGAAAGAACCTCTATCAGGCAGAAGCCCTTGCCCTGCATCTGATAGGTGAATGCCTTCTTGATGGCCTTCTTGGTCTTCATGATGTTTGCGTTGTTGTTGACAGCGCAGCGCTCGATGTAGTAGGAGCCGGGGATGGTAGCGAGCATCTCCGAAACGCGGATAGGTGCGCCGCACCATGCCTCGTCACGGCCCTTGGGGGAGGTGGTGGTCTTCTGACCAACGAGGGTGGTAGGAGCCATCTGGCCGCCGGTCATGCCGTAAATGGCATTGTTGACGAAAATGGTGCAGATGTGCTCGCCGCGGTGTGCAGCGTGAACGATCTCGGCAGTACCGATGGAAGCGAGGTCGCCGTCGCCCTGGTAGGTGAATACGAGGGTATCCTTGCCGACAACGCGCTTTGCGCCGGTTGCGACTGCGGGTGCACGGCCGTGTGCAGCTTCATACATATCGCAGTTAAAGTACTCATATGCAAATACGGAGCAGCCGACAGGTGCTACGCCGATGACCTTACCTTCTTCGATAACGCCTTCCTTTTCGAGCTCCTCGATGGACTCTGCTACCAGGCGATGGATGATGCCGTGGTTGCAGCCGGGGCAGTAATGGAAAGTCTTGTCGGTAAGGAGTTTGGTTCTCTCAAATACTACGGACATTTATTTACCCTCCTTCATGCTCTTGATCTTTGCAACGATCTCGTCGGTGGTGGGCATCTGGGAGCCGCAGTGACCGAAGAAATCAATGGGCTTTGCGCCGTTTATTGCGATCTTAACGTCTTCGAGCATCTGGCCTTCGTTCAGCTCTACGTCGAGAACCGCCTTTACGCCGTCAGCGCAAGCTGCCTGCTTGACAGCCTCGTACGGGAACGGCCATACGGTGATGGGACGTACCAGACCGACGTTAATGCCCTCAGCCTTGAGCTGATCAATAGCGGACTTTGCGATACGTGCGACAGTGCCGAACGCGGTGATAATGTACTCTGCACCTTCGCAGTTGTAGTTTTCCCACATCTGCTCGTTCTTGGTGACCTCTGCGTACATTGCCTGAAGCTCCGCGTTATGTATGGACAGAGACTCGGTGTCGATGAAGATGGAGTTGATCTCGGCGCGCTTTGCGGGATCGTCGCCGGGCTTCCAGCCGGTGCATGCCCAGGGCTTCTTCTCGGGATCGATCTTGAAATCGACCATATCGGGCATCTCAACGGGCTCCATCATCTGAGCGATGATGCCGTCTGCGATGAACAGCACGGGGATACGGTACTGCTCCGCCTTATCGTATGCGAACATCATGATGTCGACAGCTTCCTGTACGGAGGAGGGTGCATAGGTCAGCAGGTGATAGTCACCGTTGCCGCCGCCCTTGACAGCCTGGAAGTAGTCGCCCTGGGAAGCCTGAATGTTGCCGAGGCCGGGGCCGCCGCGCATTACGTTCAGGATAACGCAGGGAAGCATTGCGCCTGCGCAGTAGGAGATACCCTCCTGCTTCAGGGAGATGCCGGGGCTTGAGGAGGAAGTGATCGCACGGGCGCCGGTGCCGGCTGCGCCGTAGATCATGTTGATCGCCGCGACTTCGGATTCCGCCTGCAGGAAGCAGCCGTTTACGTCGGGATCGAACATACGCGCGGACATGTATTCAGGAATCTCAGTCTGCGGGGTAATGGGATAGCCGAAGAAATAACGAGCGCCGGCTCTGATGGCTGCCTCTGCAATAGCTTCGCTACCCTTCATAAGAGTTTTTGCCATTATAATTTCCTCCTTAATCCTTCTCGATGTGGATTACCACGTCGGGGCAAGTGCGTGCGCAGGATGCGCAGCCGATGCACTCTTCAGGTTTTACAACCTCTGCCGGGTGATAGCCTTTTGCGTTGATTTTTGCCTTGGAAAGTTCAATGCAACCCTTGGGGCAAGCTCTTGCACAGAGACCGCAGCCCTTGCACAGGTTCTCATTGATGGTTACCTTTACCATGTTGCTACCTCTTTTCTTTATTTTTGCTTTTTGCCATTTTATTTAATCCGCATAAAGCGGGATCGCGCAATTAATGCTTGAAATTCTTCTGCGGGTCTACCGTGTGCAGTCCGTATTTGATGTACGAATCCCAGTCACGGTGCATGTACACATCTATGGGGATGGGCTTGCCGATATACTTCGGATCGTGTCCCTCGGACAGGAACTGGTCAAGCAGGTCTTTTTTGCCGGTGGTATACGCAACGGGGATACCCGTCCTGTCGGAGACCTCCTTGAGCATCTTATATCCGTCGCGCAGCTCCTCGACCGTCGTTTCGGTTGCCAGATTTGCATTATTTATCATACCTGTTATTTGGAGTCTTGAATGCGCCTGCATTCCCTCCTGAAGTCTTATAAGCTTTTCAACGGTGCCGGACAGCGGCCTGCGTATATTTACGACATTGAGCACCTCCAAAGCACCCGGCTCAAGATCCACAAAGTCCTGATGATAGCGGCCCAGCGCAGTTGCGCCGACGTCATCGCCGCCGACGTCGAACACGACCGTGTCCCACTCAAGAACGAAGGCCGAGGCGACCTCAGCCGGAAGCGAGAGCGTTTCGATACCCGAGCAGGCATAGTTAGGCGATACTAGCCTTATCTCCTTCTGCTCAACAAGCTTACCGCGCTCTGTAAGTCTGAAATATGTATTGACCATATCAAGGTCTATAAGCTCTGTCCTCTCTCCGCGGGCGGCGGCCTGAATAGCAAAGTTCAGAGCCAGCTCGCTCTTACCGCTGCCGTAGTTGCCGATAAGGACCTTAACGTTCTTCATCGAAAGTAACCTCCGTTCATTATATGAACGCATTTAAACTCTTATATATTGTAGCATCCTGCAATTTTTCAGTCAACATTTTTACTCGTTAATATTGAAATTATCGCTCGCAATAATCCACAAAATTTAAGCATATTTTTTGTGGATTTAGTCAAACGAAATATTTTGCCGTTCATTTTGAATCTAAAAAAGTGCATCATTCGCGGTAATGTTGAATTCTGCGCCGCCATTCTGGAAAATGCAATTTCAGCATGCTTCAATTCATTTTGATGCTTAAAATGTGCAGACACGGTTATTCCCATATCTGCACATTTATTAATCCATCATACCGTATTTGATTTTTATACGCCTGAGCTTGGAAAGAACAGGTTTTTTCAGCAAAAGCAGAAACACTGCCGTGCCCGCGGCGTGGATAAGATTGAACGGGAATCCCGATGCGTATACGGCAAGCAGCGCATTCCAGGTTATGCTCTGTGAGTACATCAAAAGTGAGGCCGTGTCAAGCAGAACGCCGTAAATGACGAGCACCGATAAAAAGCCGTAAGCGATAAGAGGCGCGGTCTTGACCTCCCTGTTATAAAACAACAGTCCGCCTAAAAAGCCGACAAGCCCGAAGCCGAGCATCTGCCACGGCGTCCACGGCCCCTGTCCGAAGAACATATTGGATATGAGTCCGGAAGCTGCGCCCGTTATAAACCCTGCCTCGGCATTGAAGGCCGACGCCGTGAGGATAACTATGGCGCAAACGGGCTTAAACTGCGGAGCCCAGTAAAACGCGGCGCGACCGGCTACGGCAAGTGCCGTCATCACGGCAAGCAGCACGATCTCGCAAACCTGAGGCCGTTTTCTCTCAAAGCGCGTGAAAAACGGCAGCATCGCAAGCAGTATCATGATAACAGATGTCAGGTAGTACTTGCGGCTGTTCCAAAGGTATGTCTCGATAACGACGACTGCGGCAGACAATATGAGCGCGGCCGCGGCATTGGTCATTCTCTTTCTTTTCACCGTTTGAGGCACTCTACCACCTCCTCGGCCAGCACTGCTCCGTCGAGCATGCCTCGGCTGAGCTTTGCGGCCGCCGTCGTGTAAAAATAATTGCCGGAGAAAAACTCACTCGGCACACCCTCTGTCACAGTTTCGCCACGGAAAAGCAGGATGCATCGATCGGCATAGCGCGCGCAGAACTCAACGTCATGGCTTACCAGAAATACGGTCTTTCCATCATTGCGCAGTTTTAATAAGAGCTCTCCGAGGCGGCGCTTGAGCTGTCCGTCCATGCCCTTTGTAGGCTCGTCGAGCAGCAGAACGTCGGGGTGTGTGAGCAGCACCTTGCCCAGTGCGAGACACTGCTGTTCACCTCCGGAAATATCAAACGGATGGCGCCCAAGAATGCCTTCAAGCTCAAGAAGCTTCACAAGCCGTGCTGTCTCGGCCTCATTGCTGCCAAGCTCTGCGAGCTCATCGGACACAGTGTCCTTCACAAAAAGCTCACGCGGATCCTGCGGCAGCGCCGCTATACGCGCTCCAGCGCCTTTAACCCTGCCGCGATATGGCTTGAGTCTGCCGGAGATAAGTCCGACGCTCGTGCTTTTGCCCGAGCCGTTTCCGCCCAAAAGCGCGCAGAGCTCTCCCCTGTAAAGCTTAAGCTCAAGGCCGCACAGTACGTCGGGAGCGTTTTTTTCATATCTGAACCAGCAGTTTTTTATCTCGACCGCCAGGTCGCCGGGCTTATGATCCGAGCTACGCATTATGTCAACCGACTTTCGCGCTCGTGAGGCAATAAACGCCCTGCCCTCGCTGACTGTGAGCGGAGCATCACCCTCGCCGCCGAGAGCGGCGAATATTCTGACCGCCGACGGCATTGATTCAAAAGCGGCGCTGTCTTTTATCTGCATTGCGGCCTTTCGCGGCTCGTCATACGCTATGAGCCTGCCGTTGTCCAAAACGGCGAGCATATCCGCCATGGGGAGCGCCTCATCGAGTCTGTGCTCTGTAAGGACGATTGTAAGGCCAAGATCCTCATTGAGCTTGCGCAGCGCGGCGAGAAAATCCGAGGCGGCAACGGGGTCAAGCCGGCTTGTCGGCTCATCAAGGATGAGCACATCCGGCCGCATGACTGCGACCGATGCCAGATTCACGAGCTGCTTCTGACCTCCGGAGAGCTCCGAAACGTTTTTCATAAAAAGCTCGGACAGGCCGAAATAGCTTGCCATCTCTGCAACGGCAAGGCGCATTTTGCGCTGATCCCAGCCGAGGCTTTCAGGGCCGAAGGCAAGCTCGTGGAACACCTTGTCGGTGACTATCTGGTCATCCGGGTGCTGAAAGACAAAGCCTATGCGCCTTGCCTGCTCTGCCTGTGCGACCTCGCCGAGCGGTTTACCGAAAAACAGAACCTCTCCTTCGGCTTCGCCATGGTCGGCAAGACATGTCTTAAGCCTGCGCAGGAGCGTACTCTTTCCGCTGCCGCTCGCGCCGCAGATTAGAGTAATCTTACCCTCGGGGATATCCATGCGGATATGCCGGAGAGCCGGTGCGGTTTCATCAGGATATGTAAAGCTCAGATCGCGGATCTCAAACGCCGCCATACAAGGGCCTCCTTTGCGTCAAAAAGGTGCGGAGCGAAGCAAAGCAGCGCAAATGCCGCCGTTCCGAGCGCCGGTACGCCGCCGAAGCCGCTTATTATTATAGAGGGATAATAGCGGGCGTATATTCCTCCGCTCACAACACAGGCGACGGTAACTCCCGCTGTCAGGACGAAGACAGCGAGCGTCAACGCATCACGCCCGTCAAAGCGGTATATCGAAAAGCTGGTGCGTCGAGCCGCGCCGTAGCCGCGGCTTTTCATTGAATTTGCCGCCGTAACGGAGCTCTCAAGCGCCCAGGTAAGGGTGACGGACAGTACGCCAATGCTGTTTTTTACGCGCCGGAGGATTCCGCCCTGCGCGCTGCCCCGCCCAATCTGCGAGCGAGCGGCGTCGATGCTGCGTATCTTCCGCCCGAGCTTCGGCACGAAGCGCAGAGACATTGAAATAAGCAGAGACACTGACGGGCTCAGTCTACCGAACAAAAGCAGCAGCCTGTCCGATGTCATTATGACGTTGAAGCAGTCAAACCACAGTATGACCGCGCAGAACATGACCGATGCGAACAAGCCGAACGTCAGCGCCTCCTTCGTTATCGCGTTGCCGTTTGAAAGATAAAGGATCGGCGTTACGCCCGCATGGTTAAACAGGGCGTTTATCAGCGACATGAGCAGCACAAACGGCACAAGGCACAAAAGCGTTTTGGCAAAATGCCGCACACCCTTGAGAATGCACACATAGCCTGCCGACGCTGTTAGGCTCACAGTGAGCAGCACCGGGTGCATATACAGCATCGTAAGCGTTATCACCGCGGTGAAAAAGCAAAAGTTCACCGCGGGGTGGAGACTTGAAAAGGCGTCCTTCATGCTCACGCCGCCACACCTCCTCCGACGTCCGCGCCGAGGTCGCAGGTATATCGCCACTGCACGACATCGCCGTTATGCAGCGCATAGCGGCTGCATCCGTAGTTGGGCTGCCAGCCGTTTACGCTGTAGGTCCAGCCCGACAGCTCGCCGCAGTCCTTTTCGTAAAGATTTCCTATACCCTCGACATAGGCGCTGTTATACCCCGGCGTCCACGAGGCTTCAAGCTGAATACCGTTACTGCGGCACACGCGCTGCAAAACGTCGAACACCGACTCGCCTTCGTATATCTCGACCCTCAACGCGCCGAGGATAACTCCGTCTGAGGGCAGAACATCGAGCTTTGAGGGCTTGAGATCTCCGAGATTATTAAGTATCGTCGCGCAGTCTATCGAAAACGTACAATAGCTTTTGCGCGCCGTATCATCGGGCTTATCCTCCGGCTCAACGGGCTCGGGCTTTCCCTCCGGAACGGGATCTGTTTTATATTTATCCTGCTGTGTACGGCTGCCGTCGGATAGCTTTGCACTGCTTTCGGGCGCCGGCGTCTCATCCTCGGCGCGTATAACGTATTTGAAAACACCGTCCGCTATTTTAAAGCTCATGACGGTGCGCTCGCTTCCCGTGACGGATGCGGCGCAAAGCCTGTTGCCCTCGGCATCGTAAACGCCTGCGCTTTGAGCCTCCCACTTGTCGGTAAGCGTTACCGACAGCGTCGGGAGGAAACCGAAGCTCTCGCCGCTTCTGAGCTTAACGGTAACGCTGCCGTCGGAATTGACCGCAATATCCACCGCCATGCACAGCTCGCACGGCTGCTTTATATCAGTACCCGCGACCGTCCACCTATAGCCGTACTCTCCGCTTTTTCCGCATATGGAGGCTATCTCGCCCTGCTCTGAAAGCTGCTCGAAAAGCTCTTTTTTTATGATGCCGTCTTCGCCGAGGTCAATGTCCCCGGCGAAGTTTACGGCTTCTGCGTTCTTCATGCAGCCCGCAAGCAGGCTGCATATCATAAGAACGCACAGAATCAGTGCAGATGGTCTTTTTTTCATCGGTTTACGCTGCCGCGCGATAGATAAACGTTACGATCTCACCGCGTGAGCACTCGGCGGCGGGAAGAAATCTTCCATCAGGCAGGCCGAGCGCCACACCGTTTTCGGCCGCCCACATGACGGCGTCGTAGTAGAACGCGTTTGTGTCGGTCACATCGGTAAAGCTCGGAGTCTTTCCGGCCGCAGGGCTTCCCATATAGCGATACAGAAACGTCACTGCCTGGGCGCGGGTGCAGGTCTCGTCCGGTGAGAAGGTAGTCGCGCTCGTGCCGCTGGTTATCTTATTCTCGGACGCCCAAATTACGGCGTTTCTGTAATAGCTGTCAGGAACGTCGGTGAAGCTGCATTTTCCGCTCACCTCGGGGCTGCCGGCCAAACGGTAAAGGAAGGTCACGACCTGAGCGCGGGTGCACTTTCCGCCGGGTGCAAAGACATTGTTTCCTATGCCCTGCACTACCTTGTTGGCATTGCCCCACAGCGTTGCATCGTAATAAAAATCGGTCGCCTTTACATCTGTAAAGCCGTCGGCAGCCTTAACGCTGACCTTACACACGGCGGGGATGATGGCGCTATTCTCTGCCGTCGCGACTATGCGGTAATCGCCCGCGTGCTTAAAGCTGACGCTGTATTCGCCGCCGCCTTGAGAGACTGCCTTGAAGTCCGCAATCTCGGACTTGAGGTCGGCGGAGTACGCCTTGAGCGCTGCTTTTTCACAGCCCTCGAATTTGGGCATCCAATTCTCATCATAGCCGTTCTGAGCTGTGAGCTTTACTGTCGTTTTCACATGTGCCGTAGCGTCGATATCGGTGTTTTCAAAGTATGCGTATGCGTCATTGTTGGGGTATGCGTTCGCGTTTATGTAGGCATAAACGTGCTGACCGTCAGCAACCTTGTCGCCCAGACCCATGGACATTTTGTTGTCGACAAAGTAGCCGAAGTTGCCGCTTTCGTCGCCCCAGAGCCTTGAAATGTACGCGCCGTATTCGTTGCTTGCCGTGGCATAGCCCTTGGCCGCGCCGCCCTCGTAATACTTCTCGTGCGCGGCATACATTACCTCGTCAATGTCAACAGCGCCGTCGCCGTTGCGGTCGGCTGCTGTCACGGGTGCGTAGCTGAGCGCAATGCTGCCCTTGCTTGCGATGCTGACAAGCACGTCCTCGCTGTACTCATTGCTCAGGCAGAATACGCTGCCGCTGTCGTTTTTGTAATAGAGATTGCCGTCGGCATCGCAGATAACGCTGCAAACGCAGTAGTTTTCATAGCCCTTTGCGTCGAATAGCTCAATAAGCTCGGTCTTGCCGACGTCGTCGGCCTTGACCTTTATCAGCGAAACGCCGCCGGGCTCGGTGTTATAGGTGCTGTAGAAATACAGATAGCCCTCGGATTCGAGATATGCCGTTGACAGGAGCATCGAGCACTGGGCATAGCCCTTGAGCTGCACGGTGTTCCTGACCTCAAGAGTGTTCTTGTCGGCAATGATGAATCTGCCGGGATCGTCAAAGCCCAGACCCGCGCCGATGTAGACATAGCCGCCGTAAACAACAGGAGTCGAGGTGCTCTGAGCGCCGAGCGCGACGGTCTTAACGCCGCTTATCGCGCCGCTTGCGCCGTCAACGGATGCAGAACACAGATAGCCGCCCTTTGCGGTGAAATAGACCTTGCCGTCTGCGTAAGCGAGGCTGCTGCGCACGTCGCCGCAGCCGGTGAGCGCCGCGCTCGATACGGGCTTAAGCTCTTCGTTTTCGGCGTAGGTCTTTTTAAATGCCAGCAGCATACCGTCGCCGGCAGAGCCCTTTGCGCCGTCGTCGGTGCCGACAAAGATGTAGTCGCCCACTGCGACAGCTCCTGCAAAGTAGAAGCCGCCCTTGACGGCATAGCTCCAGTCGCATTTGCCGGTCTTAGCGTCAAGGCAGACGAAGCTTGCGTCCTCGGCCTCATCGTTCCAGAAGCCGACATAGAGCTTGCCGCCAGCGTACAGCACCGGAGACAGCGACTGGCCGCCGAGCTTATCGGTGTAGACCCACTTGCTTTCGAGCGTTGCAGCGTCGAAGGCCTCGATCGTACCCTTTGAAAGCGGCGCGATTATCATTCCGTCGGCATAGGTCGGCGCAGTCAGTCCGTAGCCTGAGGAGGCCTGCATTTTCGCGGACTTCACGACGCTGCCGTCGGAGAGAGAGAGCATGTTCAGCGTATCTCCGGCCATGGTGACGAGCGTGTCGCCCACGATTATCGGAGCGCCGGGCGACATTGACCAGTCCGTTCCGAGCTTGTTTGCCCATTTGAGCGTGGTGTGCTGCGCGTCGGCCGGAGTCTTGGCCGCGCTTATTGCCATATTAACATCGCTGCCGCGGAAGCTCGGCCACTGCGCGGCGTCGTCGGCAAATGCCGCCGTGCCGGGCACAATGAGGCTCAGCACCATTAAAAGAGCCAGAAGCAGGCTCAGTGATCTCTTTTTCATATTTTACCTCCAAGTAAGTTATTTGTTTCTCTCGTATTTTGCGCCCTACTCGTAGGTGATGTTGAGCGTCCATGCGTCCTCGCGCATATATCCCACCTCCTTGAATTGATGCATGCGGCAAGTCTTCCGGCTCATGGGTCAATCTCGGGCGCGCCTTCCCGCATAAAAAGCAGTGGCCAATGCGCCCTCGTCGCCATTCACGGCAGCGGGACTGCTTCGGATTTGCACCGAATTCCTTGTTAGGCGGCCTTCGCCGCACCGCAGGCTCATACTGAAGCTTAATTATATCAGCTTTCACGTCCGGGCACAACAAAAATCGCGTTTTTCGGCAAGCATCACGTCAATTTTACCAGCTATCCGCTTTCCCCTTTGTGCGACATGCAGAATTTTTCAGTTTTGCAGAATGTTTGTTCCAATGCCATGACTTTTCGTGTATAATATAGTCAACAGTAAATCAAAACATCACTTTTCCCGAAAGTATGTAATCCAGATGGGCTTATAAGCGGCTCGACAATGTTCACACTGTACGCAAAGGCCACGGAAACTATCACGATCACTAATTATGCCGAATATTAATAACAAAGGAGAACAAAAATGAAGTTTAGAAAATTCTTGTGCTTTGTCCTTATATTTGCTATTATGATGTCACTGGGCGTGACAGCTTTTGCGGATGCACTCTTGCCTGTAATCGAAATCAACGGCTGTGAAGTGCGTAATCTCAGTATAAGCAGAATAGAACGCGCCGCAAATATTAGCAGAGCCGAAATAATTAATTCCATTGAAAATGATATTAACGTCCTTAACCGTTTCTGCATCCCCACTTCAGCTGCTATGGATGTTAGGTATAAAGGCAATCATATTGAGTATATTTTTAACCATCCCGAACTCGATTATTGCTCAACTATTTCTGTAGAGGAAAATCCGTGCGGAGATGTTGTATTTTATATTTCCGAGGGTGAATGCAACGATATCCTTGAGTACAAAGCCGATGGGGCAATCTTTCTAGACGGCAAAGAAGTAGTTATTGAACGTCCTATAGACTTAGATGACTCTGCCATTATTTCTCCGCAGGCAAGATATGAGCAATATTCCGAAAAAAATCTATGTCCAGGCGCAACATATTCTAAATCCGGAAGTCCGAAACCATACACTGTAAATGTTGAAAAGCGTTTACTGACACTCGCAACAGACACGATTGCAGCTATGCTCGGTGCCGCAATAGGGGGCATTCCGGGCGCGGCGGCAGGCGTAATTTTCGCTGCAATAGCAAGGCAGATAAAGAGTAATGCTCAAGTTTATTGTCCTTCTTCAACCGCAGTTACATGTGATATTCAAAAATACGAAAAGTCTCCTCAAGACGTACCATTAAAGCGGTATTACAAATACACCGGAACATACTACTCCAGCACTGTCAAAAACAATGATACAAAGGCTGGAACAAATGCATATTATTGCGTGAACTATTTTGCATAACACTACACCGATCCAAAGGGGGCGCTGCCATGAACGCCAAAAAGGTCGTGAATGACATTATTGCAAGCCTTGTATGCTGCATAGTCTACTATATACTTACATATGTCCCACGCATATTTGACCTCAGCACCACCGCTGCTAAGTCCTTTGCAGAGTTCACACCTGTGCTCGTACTTATTGCTGCCGGCTTGTGTGTGTCGGCACTTATTAAACTCGGCAAGCAGGATAGGAGCGGCAAATAAGCGGAACAAACGGACATTATAGGAGGTTTAATGCATGAAACACATTCGCTCATATTTGCAATTGCTGCTATGCGACGGGATCATATGCTTGGTATATTGGGTCATCCCGTATGTTTTTGACCTTGGCTGCACTGCCGCAGAGTTTTATCACAAATACATGGATATTCCAATCGGCGCGGCTCTTGCTGCCATTGTATTCAGTATTGCTGCACTGATACCGTTTGAGGAAAATATCGAATCTCCCTGCTGAGACCGATAATGTGTAGTCTTGCGATTATTCAATTTGATCTTTTGCTTTAATGTGCAGGGCAGGTCTTCCCTGCCCTGCGTGTTTCGGCAAGCATCACGTTAAGGAGAACACGGACATGAAAGATCCTGTAAAGCTTTGCGGAAAGGCGACTGTCATAGCAGTCAGTATAATTTTGGCGCTTACCATCATTGGCGGTGCGATCAAGAGCACAGCGGCCTACTACATATGCTACGGCTTAAGCTCCGTCGTTCTTATCGCGCTCTGCATCTACGTCATCATCTATTGGAAGTGCCCGTACTGCAAGAAGGGGCTGCCCTTTGCGGTAATGGAGTTCTGCCCCTATTGCGGCAAGCGCATCCACTATAAGGACGATACAGAGAATAAGGAATAGAGGTTTTCAATATCTTTCCCGTTTTGTTGCCGGCAGGAGGTTCAATAGTTTGCAGACAATACCTTCGCTTGACAACGATGAAAAGCAATGCTAAGCTGTCAGTATACACAGCATATTAAGGAGGTCACAAAATGGACAAAACCTGCCCCTACTGCGGCGGCGAGATGCTGCCAGGGTACATGCAAAGCCGCGACGGCGTATGCTGGAGCATGAAAAGAAAGCTCGTCCCGGCGCTCCCCGGCCTTGCGAAGGATGAGCTTTATCTATCGGACAGCAGCACAGCTGCCAAGGCGTACAACTGTCCGAAGTGCCGCGTTATACTGATAGACTATGGGGATTATCCTTACGACCATCCGATATTTCATTTGGATAATAACTGAGAGTATATTATATAGAAAAATCGACCCTTTCGGGTCGATTTTTCTATTGCTTCCACTTTTTGCAGCGGTTCGCTATTCGTTTTTTCTTCCGTACGCTGTGTATGGCAAAGTACGCTGCCAGCAGCACGACGACGGCGCACATGCAGACTATCGCGTAGGTGTCCACGCCGCCCTGAGTTTTGACCTGGAGCCAGAGCGAATCGGTGAAACGGCTCGTGTCCTCCGAGAGGTTAATGAACGCTCTGCCGTTTTTGAGCGTCTCCTGCGTGGGGTAGGCGATCTCGCTTGCGGCAGTGTCGGGGTCCATGTACTGCTTTGCCTCGGATATCGGCGTTGAGTAGCCGAGGTAATCGAGGTTCTCGCCCGATATCTCAGGGTCGCACAGGAAGTTTATATACGCCTCGGCCGCCGCCTTGTTCTGGCAGCCCTTCGGGATGCAGGCGGCGTCGATAAAGAGGTTGAAGCCCTCCTTCGGGAAGTAAAAGCCGAGGTCGGGATTCTCCTGCACCATCAGCAGATAGTCGCCGGCATAGTACGGCGCTATCCACGCCTCCTCGCGCTCCATTGCGGAGAATATCTGATCCATGACATAGCCCTGTACGAGAGGCTTCTGCTCGATGAGCTTGTATGCCGCAGAGCGCAGCTCGTCCTGATCCTCGGAGTTTATGTCAATACCGAGCAGCAGCTCGGATATTGCATACGCGTCGCGCGGGTTGTCGAACATGAGTATCTTGCCGGAATACTTATCATTCCACAAAAGATCCCATGAGCCGAGATCAGACTCGGAAACGTACTTTTTGTTGTAGATAATGCCGACCGTTCCCCATGTGTAGGGCACGGAGTATTTATTCTCCGGGTCGTAGGACGTGTTTTTATACGCATCGTCTACAAGAGCGTAGTTTGGGATGTTCGAGTAGTCAAGCTCCTCGAGCATGTCTTCTTCGATCAGGCGCGCTATCATATAGTCCGAGGGAATAATTACGTCATAGCTGCTGCCGCCGGTCTTGAGCTTGGTGTACATGGTCTCGTTCGAGTCGAAGGTCATGTAGTTTACCTTGATGCCGGTTTTCTCGGTGAAGGCCTTATTGACGTCAATGTATCCGTCGGTGCCGTCGGAGATATACTGTCCCCAGTTGTAGACATTTATGGTAACATCGTCGGCCTTGGCCTGCACGGGGAGCATGGTGAATATCACAAGGGCGCACAGCAGCAGCGGTACTATTCTTTTCATGCGCCCACCTTCTTTCCGCGTCGGAACGCACGGCGATTTTCGCGTGAGCGCCTTGCGTCACGCTCCTGCAGGAGGTTCATAAGAACCATTACGATGAGTATCACGGCAAACAGCAGAGTAAACAGCGCATAGATCTTCGGCTGCAGAGGCTTTTTTGTGTAGTTATATATCTCGACCGGCAGGGTCACGAAGCGAGGACCGTAAACGAAATAGCTGATTACGAAATCGTCAAGGCTCATGGTAAAGGCCATGAGCGCGCCGGATACGATGCCCGGCGTTATCTCGTGGATAACGACCTTGTAAAAAGCCTGCCACGGCGTGCAGCCGAGATCGAGCGCCGCCTCGCGCAGATTCGGGTCCATCTGCTTGAGCTTCGGCATGACCGAGAGAATGACATACGGCAGATTGAAGGTAATGTGCGCTATGAGCAGCGTCGCAAAGCCGAGGATGTTGTTTATCTTCAGCATTGTTCCGACAAAGGCAAACAGCAGAGCAAGCGATACGCCGGTTACGATCTCCGGATTAGTCAGCGGAATATTCGTAACTCCCATGGTGAAGCGGCGAAGGCGCGGCCCCATAGAGTGTATGCCGAGGGCGGCACATGTGCCGAGGATCGTTGCAAATATCGAGGACAAAAGCGCAACGATAACGGAGTTTAACAGAAGCGGCAGCAAAACGCCGTCGCTAAAAAGCTCGGAGTAGTTATCCAGCGTAAAGCCCTTGAACACCGCGATGTCCATGCCGCTGTTGAATGAGCCGACGGCAAGGACGATCATCGGGATATACAGAAACAGCAGGACGATGACGGTAAAGACCTTGTTAAAATTTTTCACAGCGTCACGACCTCCTCTTCCTCATCGCCGAAGCGGTTCATGACTCCGATGCAGATGAATATCATCACCATCAGGATAAGGCTGAGCGCCGCACCGAGGTTTGGGTTGTACGCCGTTTTGAACTGGCTTTCTATAACGTCACCGATGAGCGTCGTTCCCGACGAGCCTAGCTTCTGCGAGATATAAAACGTTGAAACGGCGGGCACGAACACCATGGTAAAGCCCGAAATTATGCCGGGCACGGACAGCGGCAGGATAACGCGCCTGAAAACGTTCACGCCGTTGCAGCCGAGATCCTGCGCAGCCTCGATGAGGCGGCGGTCGATCTTCATGATGACCGTGTACAGCGGCATTATCATGTACGGCAGATAGTTATACACCATGCCGAGCACGACAGCGCCGTTATTTCGTATAAGAGGCAGAGGCTGGAGTCCGAGTGAGGTTATGAAATTATTTATGATGCCGGTATCCTCCGTGAGAGCGACCCAGGCGAGGGTGCGCAGAAGGAAGCTTATGCACATCGGCAGCATCACGAGCATATACAGAAAGCGCTGCGTTGTCTCCTTGCAATTTGCGATGAAATACGCCACGGGGTAGCCGATAACGATACAGATAAGCGAGGATATGAGCGCAAGCCATATGCTTTTTATGAGTATCGGCATATAGTTGCCGAGATTTGCGAGGTTTGCCAGGGTAAACTCACCCGTGGAGGCGTCCGTGAACGCATAGTAGGCGACTATCGCAAGCGGCACTATCGTAAACAGCGCCATCCACACGAGATATGGGGCTGCGAGAGCTTTATTCTTCATCTTCGCCGCCCTCCGAGGCCTCCTCGCTCTCTTCGGTATCTTCCGGGTAGAGCTCGGGGTCGTCCATCTCATCGTACTCGGCGGAATAGGAGCTGTAGTCACCGAACATGCCGGAATACTCGCTCTTATGCATGATGTGGATATCCTCAGGCTCAAGTCGGATCCCGATATACGAGCCGACCTCGTAGAAATCGGTTGTCTGGATAAGCCACTTAAAGCCCTTGAAATCAACTATCGTATCATAATGCACGCCCTTGAACGTCACTGATGTGACCGTGCCGCACAGAAGTCCGTCATCGGGAGCGACAATGTCGATATCCTCAGGGCGGATAACGACGTCGACAGGCTCGTTCTTCTCAAAGCCGGAGTCTACGCATTTAAACTTCCTGCCGAAGAATTTGACCAGTCTGTCTTCAAGCATAACGCCGTCGAGGATGTTGCTTTCGCCGATAAAATCCGCAACGAAGGCGTTTTTCGGCTCGTTATAGATATCCTCTGGCGTGCCGATCTGCTGGATGCGGCCCTTGTCCATGACAACGACAGTGTCGGACATGGAAAGTGCCTCCTCCTGATCGTGAGTTACATATATAAAAGTGATGCCCATCGCCTGCTGGATATGCTTGAGCTCGTTCTGCATATCCTTGCGAAGCCGCAGGTCGAGAGCGCCGAGCGGCTCGTCAAGCAGCAGCACCTTAGGGCGGTTGACAAGAGCGCGCGCAATGGCGACACGCTGCTGCTGGCCGCCGGACAGCTGCGATACCTTACGGTTTTCAAAGCCCTTAAGACTGACGATCTCGAGCATTTCTGTAACACGCTCGTCGATCTCCTCCTCAGGAAGCTTTGCAAGACGCAGACCGAAAGCCACGTTTTCATACACATCAAGGTGCGGAAACAGCGCATACTTCTGGAATACCGTGTTGACCTTACGTTTGTGAGGCGGGACATCATTTATCCTCACGCCGTCAAAAAGCACGTCGCCGCCGGTGGGCTTTATAAAACCGCCGATGATCCTGAGCGTTGTGGTCTTGCCGCAGCCGGAGGGGCCTAAAAGCGTGAGGAATTCCTTATCATTAAAATACAGGTTAATATCGTCTAAAACGATCTCGTCGTCAAACGCCATTTGACAATTCACAAGGCGAATGAGTTCTTTGGACATTTATCCTCCCCCATTTCATAAAATAATGAAAAATATGAGAAAGGACACCTCGGACCTGCGTCCGGAGTGCCCTTTGCATCGTGAACAATATACATAATATGTCCCGGAAAGTCAACAACTTTCCGTATTTTTTGCGATATTTTTTCAAATGCCGTCAAGACAGGTAACGCCGAAGTATTTTTCCGCAAATTCAACGCCTTCGACGGTGAACGCTTTACCTCTTAAATACTCCAGAATACCGGCATCCGTCGGGAATGTAAACTCGAGCTTATATGAGTAAAGTGCCTGCCCCTTTTCGCCGAAGCTTTTGTTGAAGCGCTCGCTGCCGTATTTCCCGTCGCCGAGAAGCGGCATACCGGCGTGAGCCATCTGTGCACGTATCTGATGCGTGCGGCCGGTAAGGAGTCTGCACTCCACAAGCGAGAGCGTGCCCGATGTTTTTATGAGCCTGTACTCCGTAACGGCGGTCTTTGCGCCGGGCTCGGGGCGGTTTTTGACATAGACCTGATTTTTGGCCGTGTCCTTGAAAAGATAATTTTCCAGTCTGCCTCGCGGCTGCCGCGGCTTTCCCTGAACGGCGCAGAGATAGTATTTTTCGATCTCCCTGTCGCGTATCTTGTCATTTAATATTCTCAGCGTCTCGGCGTTTTTCGCAGCGATCACTATACCGCCCGTGTTGCGGTCTATGCGGTTGCACAGCGCCGGAGCAAAGGAGTTTTCGCCCCTGGGATTCCACTCACCCTTCTGTGCAAGGTAGGCCTGGATGTTTGCGATGAGCGTGTTATAATCCCAAGCGCCGGCGCTGTGGCACAGCACACCCGGCTTTTTATCGGCAAGCAGAATGTTCTCGTCCTCATAGACGATATTTATCCTCGGCTTTCCGATCTTGAGATATGCGTTCTCCTCACGCGGCTTTTCAAAAAACTCGTCGTTTATATAAAGGCTGAGCACGTCGCCCTCGTTAAGGCGCGTATCACGCTTCGCGCCTTTGCCGTTGAGCTTTATGCGCTTTAGCCGTATGTACTTTTGCAGCAGCGTTTCCGGCAGCAGCGGCACAGCCTTGCCGACAAAGCGGTCTAGCCGCTGACCTGCGTCGTTTCGCCTTACGGTCAGTTCCTTCATATGTGATATTATACACGCCGGAAACACAAAAAATCAAGCCCCCGAGAAATCTCGGGGACCTGGCGTTATATTCATTACTCAATTAAGCCTTCTGCATGCCCTTAACGGTCATCCAAACCATTCCGGTGAGATATGCTGCTGTGAAAATACCGATACCTGCTAACATTGCTGTGTGCTCCTTTCAAATTCGGGCCTTGAGTTTATTTCCTCTTTGCATTTTTCATTATAGTCATTTCGCTGAGAAAATCAACTGTTTTTCACAAAAACAAGTTTTGTATTTTGTGAAAATTGCACAATGTTTTGCGTTTTGCAGCCGCATTTTTAAAACTTGCAGAACGGCCTTGCCAAGTGTTTTGCAGTTTGCATAACGCATAGCTTCATTATTCGTTTTACGGCTTTGGCTGTTGGCAAAGACTCATTTTTTGCAAGTTTACATGCATGTGTGATGCAAAAGCGGCGGTTATTATGAAAGTCTGCTTGCAATCATCTGCGATTTTGCAGCTGGAAAAACTGCATTTTTGCTTATGGCGTAAGCCGGCAGAGTAAAAACGCAGCGGTCAAAACCGCCGCGTTTATTAAGATGTGTTAAGAATTTCGTTAAAACAGCACAGGCGCGGATAAGCTCCGAGCAAAAATGTGCGCGGCTTTGCGCCGTACACCTATTGCGGCTTGCATCACGCATCGCCCTGCGATGCATTTTCCGCTTTTATAGCCGACGGGATGCTTTTTAATGCAAAAAATCAGCCGCGTAAAGGCGACTGATGATAATATACCTATTTTCTTCTGCGTGAGCGGCCGCGGTCGGCATACATGCGATTGTCCGCAATGCGGCTGTCGGATTCCTTCATGAACTGCTTGAGCTTATCCTCGAAGGCCTGATCCTCCGTGGGCGCTGCGACCTGTCTGGTCGGTTGGGCGGACTGCTGCGGTCTCGGCGCGGCTGGGCGCGGCTGGGAAGGCGCACGCTTTCGCGGCGCTTCCTGAGTTTCCTCTGCGCGCTTTATCGAGAGATTTATCTTATCTCCGTTTATGCCGATTACCTTGACCTTAACAGTCTGACCGACGCTTACAAACTGCGCAACGTCGCTTACAAAGGTATTTGCGATCTCAGAAATATGCACGAGACCGCTCTTGCCTCCGGGCAGATTGACGAAAGCGCCGAACTTCGTTACGCCGCTCACCTTGCCTTCCAGCACCGCTCCCACTTCAGGCTGCATATTTTATCCCCTTATATCTCTGAATATCTTTTCATCCGCGCCGATAAGTCTCAGCCGGTGTTCCGCCAGACTCTCTATTCCGTCGTCTGTATCAATGTCCCGCATCTGCTTTTCAAGATACGCGCCCTCTGCCTGTGCCTGCTCGATCTCCGCCCGCAGGGCGCTTGTCTGCTCCATTGCGTCGGCGAGGTCTCGTTTGAGACTTATCAGGTTCAGAATAGCATATACGGCAAGCATCGTCAATGCCAGACCTACAATCGTTGTCGATTTTTTCATCCTGCTTCCCTTTTCTCCTTGTGCTGCTTTGTTTTTTCATTGTATACCAGTTAAAGGCTTTTGAAAAGCATTTTTTGAAGGCATCGGCAAATTTTTTTGAAAATTTCTTCACCGGAGCGAAAATTCGGGCCATAAAGCCTGTCAAGCGGGCAAAAACGGGCAGTATCACAGGGCTCAGGAGAGCCATATATGCCGCAAAGCCCGCCGCCGCTGCGCAGAACATGAATATGTGAACTCCCCCCTGTCCGATATCCATGCCGAGCGTAAACAGCGTAAGCAGCAGCACTGCGCAAAACAGTGTATCGAGCGCCGCGTTTCTGCACAGCTCCCGGCGCAGGGCACGAAGTGCATCGTATGTAAGGCCAAGTCCAAATCCCGTCAGAATCGATGCGGCGAGCTGCGCGAGCTGGAGCGAAACGTCAAGGTGCATTTATCCGAAAAGCCTCTGCCAGAAGCCGCCCGAGGGGGCTTTGTCCTCGTAGCTGAGCTCGCTTATGCTGCCCTCTACGCTCAGCTGACCGGCATCAAGACTTATCCTGCCTATATGCAGTCCGCTGCCTCGCACAATGAGATCTCCTCTGCTCGTGTTCATAACTATAGTATTCTCATCAAAGCTCTCAACGTCCTCAACGCCTGTTACATTGAGCTTTGCTCTGTCCTCCATGCTTATGCTGTGGGTTTTTCCTGTCTGCTGCTGTTTTTCCTCATATGCCATGCTGCGCCCTCCTTTTTTGTACAAGCATATGAAGGCATGTTGTAAAAAATGCACTCGTTTCAGAGTGCATTTTCATCTATTATATTAATGCCGTGCGCCTTCAGCAGCTCGGCGGTGACACCGTTGCCGGAAACGAGCGTCCCCGTGAACGTGCCGTCATAGATCGTGCCGCTGCCGCAGGAGGGACTGTTTGCCTTGAGTATCGCGGTCCTTGCGCCGAAAAGCTCTGCGAGGTAAAGCGCCGTGCTTGCGCCTTTATTAAACTGCTCGGTTACATCAGCACCGGTTTTGGATACGACCTTATCGCCCGTCCGCTCGGACGGGGTGCGCGGCGTGGTAAGTCCGCCGTAGCACTCGGGGCACACGGGGATGAGTTCATATTTTTCCGTGAGCTTTTCTATCGTTTCCTCCGGCAGGCAGTTGTTGCCGCCGTCGTATTTGCAGTCAGCGCCCAGCAGGCAGGCCGATATAATGACTCTTTCCTTCATCGGCGTCTGAGCCCCAAAACCGCGCCGCATATGCCGCCTATAATATGCGTGAGCTGCGAGATGTTATCCTTGAGCATTATACCGTCGACCACCTCGCTGCCGAGGTAGAGAACGAGCACAAGGATGAGCGTTATGGGTATGCATCCGTCGCGCATTCCGGCAAGCGAGGCCATGACTATCATCATAAATACAATACCCGACGCACCCATGAGCATAGAGCCGGGGAACAGAAACCAGTATACAAGACCAGACACGAGAGCGGTTATGACTATGGCGCTTAAAAGATTGCGGCTGCCGTACTTCTCCTCAAGTCCGGGGCCGACGACGAGAATCATCATCATATTGCCTATGTAATGGTCATAGTCGACATGGCCGAGAACATGCAGGAAAAAGCGCGGATACGTCAGTATGTCCGACAGCGACGAGTGCCAGACGCTGAAAAGATATGTATCCGTCCATCCGTTTGTGAGCCTTCCGAGCAGCAGCGCGAGCAGCGATATAAGCGCGAAGGTAAGCGTCACGGGGGCGTTATATTGAAGTCTGAACAGTCTTTTCATTTGAGCTTCTCCAGCGCTTTTTCATAATAGCCCTTCGTTCGCTCGTCAAAGCAGACCATGCGCACACGCTCGATCTCCGGGTGCTCGAACAGATACTCCGAGATGGTTTTTATCGCTATCTCCGAGGCTTTTTCAAGCGGGAAATGATAAACGCCGGTAGAAATAGACGGGAAATCGACGGTCTTGCAGCCGTTTTCCGACGCGAGGACAAGGCAATTGCGATAGCAGGAGCGAAGCTTGTCTGCCTCGCCGTTATTGCCGCCGTGCCAGACCGGGCCGGGCGTGTGGATAACGTACTTTGCCGGAAGCTTATAGCCGCGGGTGAGCTTCGCCTCGCCCGTCCTGCAGCCGTTAAGCGTGCGGCACTCGGCCAGAAGCTCTGGACCTGCCGCTCTGTGGATAGCGCCGTCGACTCCGCCGCCGCCGAGCAGCGAGCAGTTTGCCGCATTCACGATAGCGTCAACGCTCTGCTTTGTTATATCGCCTTGGATTATCTCTATCTTAGCCATACAGCACCTCAAAAATTTTTGATATCGGCAATGAGCGAATCGATATCGCTCTCCTTGCTTGCCCAGCTCGTGCAGAAGCGAACTACCGCGCCGCCGTCGGGCAGCGGGGTCTGGATCGAAAAGCTGTACTTTTCGCGCAGAGCCTCAAGCTGAGCCTTGTTAAGTATCGGAAATATCTGATTTGTCGGCGAGGGATAAGCAAGCTCAATACCTTTTGATTCAAGAGCCGTGCGAAGACGCGCCGCCTGCGTTACCTCCCTGCGGCCGATCTTGTAATACAGGTCGTCGGTAAACAGCGTGTCAAACTGAAGTCCCAGCAGTCTGCCCTTGGCAAACATGCCGCCGCGCTGCTTTATGATATAGCGAAAGTCCTTTTTTATTGCGGAATTTTTGATAACGACAGCCTCTCCGAAAAGTGCGCCGTGCTTTGTTCCGCCGATGTAGAATACATCGCACAGCCGCGCAAGATCGCGCAGAGTCGGCGTTTGCTCGCAGGCAAGCGCACATGACAGGCGTGCGCCGTCAACAAACAGCAGCACACCGAGCTCACGGCAGGTGCTGCTCATTTCCTCAAGCTCGGGAAGCAAATACACCGTGCCCGTCTCCGTCGGCTGCGAGATATACACCATCGCCGGCTGAACAATGTGCTCGAACGCCTCATCGGCCCTGTGACGCAGAACGCAGGCCCTGACGTCGGCGGCATTAATTTTGCCGTTCTTTGTCGGCAGGGTTATAATCTTGTGACCCGTCGCCTCGATTGCGCCTGTTTCATGCGCTTCTATATGCGCCGTTTCGGCCGCCATAACGCCCTGATGCGGACGCAGAGCGGCGGTGATGACCGTGAGATTTGCCTGAGTACCGCCGGCAAGGAAATGAATGTCCGCATCAAAGGCATCGCACTCAAGCTTTATCTTCTCGCGGGCTGCTCGGCAGTAGGGATCTGCGCCGTAGCCGGCTGTCTGCTCATAGTTTGTTTCGATGAGCCTGCTCATTATCTCCGGCACCGCGCCTTCGAGATAGTCGCTTTCAAACCTTATCATTGACTCACCTCCACGGTGACGCCGTTTTCGTCTGCGCTGACATATATTTTCTCTGCATTCTCTCCGCGGCAGTCGATGATCTTCTGTGCGATCGCATCCTCAACGTCCTTCTGGATAGTGCGGCGCAGATTACGAGCACCGTACACAACGGAGTAGCTTTTTTTGACAAGGTAGTCGATAAGCTCCGCGCTCCACGTCATGCTTATACCGCGCTCTGCGATAGCGTAGCTCGTCTCGGTGAGCATGAGCTCGGCTATGCTGCGGAAGTTTTCCTCAGAGAGGCTGTTGAAGTAAACGATCTCATCAACGCGGTTTATAAACTCCGGGCGCAGGAAATCGTTGAGCGCCTTGAGCGCACGCTCACGGCTCATATCGTTTACCGTACCGCCGAAGCCCATAGCGCCGCCCTTGGTGTTGGAGCCGGCGTTGGTCGTCATGACGATGACGGTGTTTTCAAAGTTGACCGTTCTGCCCTGAGCGTCTGTTATCCTTCCGTCGTCAAGAATTTGCAGAAGGATGTTCAGAACATCGGGGTGTGCTTTCTCAATCTCATCAAAAAGCACAATGGAATACGGCTTGCGGCGTATCTTCTCGGTGAGCTGACCTGCCTCGTCATAGCCGACGTAGCCCGGAGGTGAACCTATGATGCGGGAAACGCTGAACTTTTCCATGAACTCGGACATATCAAGGCGTATAAGCGACTCGGGCGAGTCGAAAAGATCGGCTGCCAGACGCTTTACGAGCTCGGTCTTGCCGACGCCCGTACCGCCGACAAATATGAAGCTCGTCGGCTTGCGCTTTGCCTTGAGTCCGACACGCGAGCGCTTTATCGCCGCGCACACGGCGTTTACCGCCTCGTCCTGTCCGACGATGTGCGCCTTCAGGCGCTTATCAAGCTGGGCAAGGCGCTCAAACTCGTCCTCTCGTATGGACGAGGCCGGTATCTTCGTCCACAGCTCGATTATGCGGGCAAGGTTATCGACCGTGAGCTCGGGAACTCCCTCGAGGTCAAGCGATGCAAGCTCCTGCTCGCGCTGCATCTCCTTACTGCGAAGCTCCGCTATGCGCTCGTAGCGCTTATCAAGAACATCGTCGGTAAGCTCCTCGCCCTTGGGCGCGTCGGCGCTCATAAGTGCCTCGCGCTCATAGCGCAGATCGTCAAGATCCTTCTGAAGCTCGGCGCGGCGTATGATACTCTTATCCTTGAGGTTTACATCCGAGCACGCCTCGTCGATAAGGTCAATGGCCTTATCCGGCAGAAAGCGGTCGGTAATATAGCGCTCGGACAATTTGACCGCCTCGGCGCACATTTCGTCGGATATCTTAACGCCGTGGTAGTCCTCATAGTATTTTCTTATGCCCTTGAGTATCTCGATGCTGTCGGCAACGGAAGGCTCGCTGATCGTAACCGGCTGGAATCTGCGCTCGAGCGCGGAGTCCTTTTCGATGTGCTTGCGGTACTCCGTAAAGGTAGTTGCGCCGATGACCTGTATCTCGCCTCTTGACAGCGCGGGCTTTAAGATATTTGCCGCGTTCATGCTGCCCTCGGCATCACCGGCGCCGACAATATTGTGTACCTCGTCTATTACGAGAATTATATTGCCCTGCTTGCGTATCTCCTCGATAAGTCCCTTCATGCGGCTCTCGAATTGGCCGCGAAACTGCGTTCCCGCAACGAGAGACGTGAGGTCAAGAAGATATACCTCCTTACCGCGCAGCTTATACGGCACCCGGTCGAGCGCTATGCGCTGGGCAAGCCCCTCGGCTACGGCGGTCTTGCCGACGCCCGGCTCGCCGATGAGACAGGGATTGTTCTTCTGGCGGCGGTTGAGGATCTGAATGACGCGCTCGAGCTCCTCCTCGCGGCCTATCATATTATCGAGCTTTCCGGCGCGGGCTCTGTCCGTGAGATTTATGCAGTAATTGTCCAGAAACTTGCGCTTCGGAGGCTTTCCGCCCTCCTTGGGCGGCTGCTGAGGCGCAGAGCCCGAATTATTTCCGCTCTCGGCCGGAGTGCTGCTGCCGTTTCCGAACAGGCGGTTCAGAAACGGGAAGGTAGCGGTTTTGCCATCGTCATCGCCGTCCGAATCTCCATCACCGTCGGGGTCGAGGCTCATATCCATAAGGCTTTCGACGCCGTTTAGGGCGTTCATCATTTCACCGCTGAGGTTATCGAGATCCTCATCGGATATGCCCATTTTTTCGATCATATCGTCAACGGGCTTTATGTGCAGCTCTCTTGCACATTTAAGGCACAGCCCCTCATTTTTCTGTACCCCGCCCTCGAGCTTGGTTATAAACACTACCGCGACATTTTTGCCGCAGCGTGAGCACATTCTTGCCTGCATTTTTTATCCTCCGATCATCAAAATATTTTGTCGGCCGCATTGCACAGCAGGAGGAAAAATCTGCTGAACAGACCGTCGTCCAATGTTTCCTTACCTATCATATTGCCGCAGAAGCTCAAAAGCCAGCACAGCCCCGCGCAATAAATGCAGCCGCGCAGAAAGCCGAATGCGGCCCCTCCGTAGAGGTCGATGTCCGCGTTGTCGGTTATCCGAAAGCGCAGACCGAATATCTGTTTTATAAGCGAAATGAGCAGCATCGTCAGCAGGAAGAATATCACCGCGCATATCGCGTAGGCGACAGCCTCGCTGCCGGCGTGAGCCGACGCGGTCGTCGCGTCTATCTCATAGTCCGAATATATCCTCTGCGCGTTTACGCAGTAGTTTTCCGCACGCGCTTGGTTAAAGCCGAGGCTTTCAAGGCAGCTTTCGGCATAGGGCGTCAAAAGCTCCGGGTTTTCCCTAATGGTGTCCTCTATGCGCGTTTCGTCGATGCCGGCAGCTCTCGCTGCCTCCGTCTCGAGCTGAGAGTCGATATAACCTGCGAGAAACGGTCGCAGCGGATACGCCATGGAAGGCGCTGCTCCTGACGCTGTGACAAGTCCGCACAGCATCGCTATAACGACGGCCGCAAGGCTTATTGCTGCGTTTACCGCTCCGCGCCTGTAGCCGCGCCATGTACAGTAAAATATTATTAGCAGCAGACTCAGTTCAATTACAAATCTCATGAGTTATTTATTTCTCTACCTTCGATTGTTAATGGCGCACACACTGCCTCCGCCGACGGCGATAATACCGCCGTTACCGTCCAGCAGCGCCGTCTTCGCCCCCGGCGCTTTTTCCGAGAGCACAAGCCTTGCCTTACCGTCATATACGCTCACGCCGTTTTGCGTAAGAAGCGCTGTCTTTTCACCGCGGCAGTCGAGATACCATAGCTCGCCGCCGGGCGATATTCTGTCTTTGATATCAAGACCGTCATCGAGAATATACACATCTCCCTTGCCGCCGTAAGCATGCTCCCTTACCTCTATTATGAGCTTTTTGTCAAGCACCCCGAATTTGCCGGTAATTTTGCCTGAAAAGTCGCATTTCCCCTTGAGCTTCCCCTTATCGTCGCAGACATATGCGCCGCTGCTGCCGATGCCGCAGACGCGCAGGCCGAGCCAGACGATATCGCGCAGGTTTTCGCATTCAAGCATACCCCGATCTTTTTCGCTGTCGAGCGAAAACAGGCGTATGCCCTTATCCGTGAGCACCGCGAGGCGCTCCGAGTCCGGTGAAACTGCGGCGGATATAAGCCGCTGCCTTGCGCAGTACCATTTGTACACCGGCTTTTTCTCCGGCGAATACACCGTTACGCTGCCCATATAGCCCGGCTCCTTCGTGCACAGAGCAAGACATCCGCTCTCATTCAGCTTGGCACAGATGATATCATTATCCGCACTTATGACCTCACCGTCGGAAAGCACAATGCTGCGCCCGCCCTCGGCATATGCAGCGGCAAGAGCGCCGCCTTGCGTTATATGCGCAGACTCAAGCTCAAGCTCACGCTCGAAGACCTTTTTCCCGGCGCTGTCAAAGCATTTCACGCTTCCTGGGCTCGCCGTTAAAAGTCCGTCATCGCAAACGGCGCAGGCATCGGCCTCACCGCAGATAAATGAGCCGGAAAACTCCGTTTTTCCCGTGCAGGAGCTTAATACAAGGCACAGGGCAAAGGCAAAGATCAATGTTTTTTTCATCAAGTATTCAGTCCTTCAGCATCATGATACCGGCCGGACCTTCATACCACACTCTGTTTAAATACAAGCCCTGCGGCGGCATCGTCGGCCCTGTGAGCCGCCGGTCACCCAGCTTGAGGAGCTTGGGGATATCCCCGGGTTCTATTTTCCCGTAGGACGCGTACACCAGTGTTCCGACTATTGCGCGGCACATGTTGTACAAAAAGCCGTTCGCGCAGACGGAAACGGTTATGAGATCATCCGTTTTCCCGGCGGTGCAGCTGTACACCGTGCGCACGGTGGTCTTAGTCTGCGTTCCGAGCGAGCGCACGGCGGCAAAATCATGCGTGCCCTCGAAGGCCGCGGCCGCCGCCTTCATCCTGTCCATATCAAGCTCCTGCGGATAAAAGCAGGCGCGCTTTTCAAGGAAGGGATCGCGGATGTTTGAGTTGTGTATCTTATATATATATTCTTTTTTCACACAGGAGGATATCGCGTTAAAGCGCTCATCCACCTCAACGGCGTCAACGACCGCGATATCGTCCGGCAGGCGCGAATTTGCCGCCAGCGGGAAGCGGTCAATGGGTATGCGGCAGTCGGTGCGAAAGCTTGCGCAGTATCTTAGCGCGTGCACTCCCGCGTCGGTACGGCCGCAGCCGGTGAGCTTAACGGGATGCTCGCATATCTTCGACAGCGCGTCCTGCACGGTGCTGCACACGGAGATGTCGTTTTTCTGCACCTGCCAGCCGTGATAACGGCTGCCGTCATAGCGCAGACGCAGGGCAATGTTTCTCATAAGCTGCACCCTCAGAGTCCGAAGTGCTTCATAGTGAAGATCGCAGAGAGAAACATCGCTCCGAGCACAAGCGCCCAAGCGTCAATTCCCTGCATTTTCAGCTGCTTCATCCTTGTTCTGCCCTCGCCGCCGTGATAGCAGCGGCTTTCCATCGCAACGGCCAGCTCGTCGGCGCGGCGGAAGGCCGAGACGAACAGAGGAACGAGTATCGGCAGCAGTGCCTTTGCGCGCTGAAACAGATTGCCGCTGTCAAAATCGGCGCCTCGAGCCTTCTGCGCGGACATGATCTTGTCCGTCTCCTCAATGAGCGTGGGGATGAATCTGAGCGCCATGCTCATCATCATGCTCATCTCGTGCACGGGGATTTTTATTTTTTTGAGCGGACCCATCATGATCTCAAGCCCGTCGGTGAGCGCGATGGGGCTCGTCGTATACGTCAGCATGAATGTTCCGACGATCAGGAGGATGATGCGCAGCGACATCATTACAGCGCGCTCGATGCCCTCCCAGGTTATGATCCAGCCTTCAACTATCGGAGTTCCGTCGGTATAGAAAATATTCAGCACCGCCGTGAGGATGATTATAATAACAAGCGGCTTGAGACCCTTGAGCGCGGATCTGGGCTTTATCTTCGATATCGCCATGCTCAGTGCCGTCACAAGGATAACAAAGGCATAGCTTGCCCAGCCGATGGAATTGAAAAGTCCCACTATATATATTATGACCAGCAGGAGCTTTGTGCGCGGATCAAGCCTGTGCACGACCGTATCTCCCGGGAAATACTGGCCGAGAGTAATATCCTTAAGCATTGCGTCCGGCCTCCTTTTTCAGTTTAAGGAGAGCTGCCAGCAGCTGCTCGATGGTGTAGATTGAGCCCTCTATCCGGGCGCCCTGCTCACGCAGCGCGGCAGCTATCTGCGTCGGCGCAGGAACGGACAGCCCGATATCCGAAAGCTCCTTTGGATTCGAGAACACCTCTTCAGGCGTCCCGTCAAAGCGGATGCTGCCGTGATTAAAGACAATAAGCCTGTCGGCGATGCGGGCAACATCGTCCATGCTGTGGCTTACGATGACGACGGTCGAGCCCGTTTTTTCGCGGTAGTCGCATATGGTTTCGAGTATTTTTTTGCACCCTGCGGGATCGAGGCCCGCCGTCGGCTCGTCGAGGATGAGAACGCCGGGGCGCATTGCGATAACTCCGGCTATGGCAACTCTGCGCTTCTGACCGCCGGACAGCTCAAGCGGCGAGCGCTCGAAAAGCTCCTCGCCTACGCCGACAAGGGCTGCGGCCTCTCGCACGCGCTCGTCAATTTCACTCTCGGAAAGCTTCATGTTCTTCGGTCCGAAGGCTATATCAGCGTACACGGTTTCCTCAAAAAGCTGATACTCCGGGTACTGGAACACAAGACCGACCTTGAATCTGACGTCACGAGCAGCGGTCTTATTGCTGTTTATATCTACACTGTCGACAAGCACCGTTCCGCTCGTCGGAACGAGCAGGCCGTTTAAATGCTGAATAAACGTGCTCTTGCCCGAGCCTGTGTGGCCGATGAGTCCGACAAGCTGGCCGTGCGGTATATCGACGTTAACGTCGTTTATCGCTATTTTTTCAAAGGGTGTGTCCGCACTGTAAACATGGCTCAGACTGCTTACTTTTATCTCTGACATATCACTTTAATTCCTTTACGATTTCCTTTGCGCATTCGGGAACGCCGAGCGCCGTAAGCGGAAGCTGCCAACCGTTTTTGTTAAGCTCATACATGAGCTGCGTCGTTGCCGGAACGGTGAGCCCCTCGCTTTTCATGAGCTCCACCTGCGAGAAAACCATTTCCGGACTGTCATCGGCAATGATATGGCCGTTTGACATAACGACGACGCGGTCGGCTCCGATACATTCGGACATATGATGCGTTATAAGGACAACCGTTATTCCCTTTTCGCGGCAGAGCTTCGTTACGGTGCTTATGACCTCTGCCCTGCCCTTGGGGTCGAGCATTGCCGTAGGCTCATCAAGCACGATGACCTCGGGTTCCATTGCTATAACGCCCGCTATCGCGACGCGCTGCTTTTGACCCCCTGACAGGAGGTGCGGCGCATGCAGCCGGAACTCGTACATATCGACCTGCTTCAGAGCCTTATCAACGCGCCTGCGTATCTCCCTCGGCTCGACGCCGAGGTTTTCCGGGGCGAAGGCGACGTCATCCTCGACGACGTTTGCGACGATCTGGTTATCGGGGTTTTGAAACACCATCCCAACCGTTCGCCGGATATCGATGAGCTTGTCTTCATTATTGGTATCCATTCCGTTAACGAGCACCGCGCCCTCCGTCGGCGTGAGGATGGCGTTCAAATGCTTTGCAAGCGTGCTCTTTCCGGAGCCGTTATGACCCAGGACAGCGACGAAGCTTCCCTTTTCTATCTCAAGATCTACGCCGCAGAGGCTTTCAAGCTCGTCGCCCGGATATGTGTAATGCAAATTTTTAATGCTGATTATACTGCTCATTCTCAGTCCCTCTCCCACCGGCAGGTCGCGCCGCAGGGCAGCACGAGGCCGGAATCGGTGACCGGCAGGCCAAGCTCGCGGCTCTCCGAGCGCCCGCCGAATTTTTTTGTAAATATACTCTCGGTAACATATGACAGCACCGAGGGCGACAGGCCCGTGGTGTAGGAGTTAATTATGACAAACAGCGGATCGTCCGACAGCACGCCCGCACATAGGGAAACAAAGGGCCAGAGGTTCTGCTCAAGCTTCCATACCTCGCCGCCCGGACCGCGCCCGTAGGACGGCGGATCCATGATGATCGCGTCGTATTTTCTGCCGCGGCGTATCTCGCGCTCGACGAATTTGGCGCAGTCATCGACTATCCAGCGTATCGGCGCATCCGAAAGTCCGGAGGCGGCGGCGTTTTCCCTGCCCCAGGCTACCATGCCCCTGGCGGCATCGACGTGGCAGACGCTTGCCCCGGCCTTCGCGCAGGCAACAGTTGCCGCGCCCGTATACGCAAAGAGATTGAGAACACTTATAGGCCGTCCCGCCGTGCGTATCTTATTCATGGCAAAGTCCCAGTTGCAGGCCTGCTCCGGGAAAAGGCCCGTGTGCTTGAAGTTCATGGGCTTAATATTAAAGGTCAGCTCACCGTAGTTTATCCTCCAGCTCTCCGGAAGTCCGCCCTTATCCCAGGCTCCGCCGCCGGTAGATGCGCGGCGATACCTCGCATCACGCATGTTCCATCGCGTGTCGATGCGCGGCGTGTCCCATATGGCCTGCGGGTCGGGGCGCACAAGATAAAACCTTCCCCAGCGCTCAAGCTTTTCACCCCTTGAGCAGTCTATAAGCTCAAAGTCCTGCCATTTATCCGATATCCACATAAGCATACCTTACCTATTATACTAATATAGCATTTTATTTTAGCATTTTTTATATGTATAAGCAAGAAAAATACGTTCACAATTTCGTCGGTGCGTATATATGATTTTTTAGGCAATTTTTAAAATCTTCTTGACAAGACCGCTGCACGTGTGTATCCTAAGTGTATGAGAACGAACCACACAGTTAGCTTGGAGGGGTCAAACAGTGATCAGCATAAACTTCCGCGATCCGCGTCCTATATATGAACAGATAAAGGACGGGATGCGCCGCCTGATCGTTTCCGGGGCGCTGCCTGCCGGCAGCAAGATAAGCTCGGTGCGCGAGATGGCGACAGGACTTGCAATAAACCCCAGCACCATACAGCGCGCTTACCGCGAGCTTGAGGTCGAGGGCTATATCTGCTCTGTGCCGGGCAAGGGCAGCTTCGTATGCTCAAACGACGAGGCAGAGGCTCTTAACCGTGCGGAGCTGCTCGGCAAATTCGACGAGCTTGTCACGGAGCTCGGCTACATCGGTGTTACAAGGCAGATGCTTTCTCAGCGCCTGAAAGGAGAGCAGAACAATGATTGAGATCAAAAACGTCGTCAAGGAGTTTGACGGCTTCCGAGCGCTCGATGATCTGAGCATGACCGTTCCGAGCGGCTCGGTGTACGGACTTGTCGGTCCGAACGGCGCGGGCAAAAGCACGATCATCCGCCACCTGACGGGCATATACAGGCAGGACTCCGGCGAGGTGCTCGTCGACGGACAGCCCGTGTTTGAAAATCCCTCCGTCAAAAACCGCATCGCGTATATCCCCGACGACATATTCTTCTTTTCAAACGCGAGCATCGGCGAGATGGCGCGCTTCTACCGCAGCATTTATCCGCAGTTTGACGCAGATCGCTTCAAAAAGCTCGGCGAGGTGTTCGGGCTTGACACAAAGCGCCAGATGCGCAAGCTTTCCAAGGGCATGCAGAAGCAGGCCGCGTTCTGGATGATGATGGCGCTCAGACCGGAGTTTCTCGTGCTCGACGAGCCGGTCGACGGGCTTGATCCCGTGATGCGCCGCCAGATATGGAGCATAGTCATGGCCGACGTCGCCGAGAACGGGACAACCGTTTTAGTCTCATCGCATAACCTGCGTGAGCTTGAGGACGTATGCGATCACGTCGGCATAATGAACAAGGGCAAAATTATGATAGAGCGCACGCTCAGCGAGCTTCAGGAGGGCATCATCAAGCTGCAGCTTGCTCTGCCCGACGGCGGGACGCTGCCGGACGGTCTGGATATCCTGCACAAAACGTCCACCGGCAGACTGCAAACCATAATCCTTCACGGAGCATCGGCAGAGCTTGAGGAAAAGCTCTCGCCGTGCAAGCCGCTGTTCATGGACTTTGTTCCGCTGACGCTTGAGGAGATATTCATTTATGAGCTGGGAGGTGCCGACTATGAAGTCAAAGATATCGTTCTTTAATCACGGACTTTTCAAAAGCACGCTCCGTCGCTTCTGGCCGCTGTGGGTGCTCCATTTTGTGGGCTGGTTCCTGTTCATGCCGATGATGACCCTGATGAACGGCATAGGGGTGAATAAATCCGAGAATTATATATTCGGAATAGCTCAAAGCGCTGTTCTGGCGTCTCCCGTGATCGCCTTTATTATGGCCATACTGACCGCAATGGCCGTGTTCAGCTTCATGTACAGCGCCCGCAGCACCGGGCTCGTCACATCTCTGCCGGTTCGCCGTGAGGCGATCTTCGGCTCGGCATGGATAAGCGGCGTAAGCGCCGTCATTGGCTCGAATCTTCTTATTGCTCTGCTGACCTTCCTGTTTTCTCTCGGAGCTACGGAAAACACCGTCCTTGCGCTGGAGGCCGTATGCATTTGGCTGTGCGTGTATTCTATGCAGTTCCTTCTGTTTTTCGGCATTGCCTCGATAATCGCTGTCATGACGGGCAGCATCGTTGTGCTCCCCATACTCTATATTATTTTCAACTTTTTAGCCGTGGGCATGGAGGCTGTCGTCCGTGCGCATTTCTCCGCCCTTATCTGGGGCATGTCGGGCTATACGTTTGACAGCGTGCTTGACTTCCTCTCCCCGCTTGTATATATGGCCGGGGAATTTGTGCTGAATGTAAACGGCAGCACGACACACGCTGTCGACAGCTTCGGCTCCCTGATCCGCGAGCGCGCATACACCTCCGTCTCATTCGGGCACTGGCTGCCCATGATCATTTACTGCGCCGTTGGTCTTATCCTCTCGGTCTCCGCGCTTCTGATATTCAGAAAGCGCAGGATGGAGGCTGCCGGAGACGTTATCGCCGTCCGCTGCCTGCGCCCCGTTTTCAAATACGGCGTCGCGATATGCTCTGCGCTGTGCGGAGGACTTCTGCTGTACATTATGCTGTATTCGCTGTTTGAAAGCCGCTCGGCAGCCGTATTTATCATGATACCCAGCATGATCATCTTCGCCTTTGTCGGATACTTCGGCGCCAGGATGCTGCTTGAAAAAAGCTTCCACGTTTTCCGCGGAAGCTGGGTCGGTTTTATAGTCGTAGGCTGCCTGTGCGTGATATTCACGCTCGGCTGCGACCTTGATGTATTCGGCATAGGGACCTATGTTCCAAAGGAAAGCACTATCAAGTGCGTAACCGTATCAATGGCAGGTGAGATACGCAGTCAGGATGCCATTGCCGATTTCCGTGAGCTTCACGAAAAAATCGTCAGCCAAAAGGAAAAGTACGAGGGTATTTCCGAATATGGCAGCGTAACCGAAACCATCATGTTCCGCTATACGCTCAAGGACGGCCGGGTCATCACGCGTCAGTACACTCTCCCGGCCGATGACGAGAACCTAAATGCATATTTTGACCTGGTAAACTCTCCTGCGCTTCTGCTCGAGCGCTTTACGCCGCGCATACCGGTGACCGTTGAAAACTGCGCAAGTGCCATGCTGTGGACAAATGAAGGGCTGGAGGCAGAGCTCACTCCGGAGCAGGCCGTTGACTTCTATGAAAATGCGCTCATCCCCGATATCAAGGCCGGGCGCAAGCTGATAAACGACCGCGGCAGCAATTACCTCTGCACAGTATCCATAACGCTCACGGAGCCTGTTGACACACGCGGCGCCGGCGGAGGCTATTACGATCTCACGGTCGAGGTCAACGATAGCTGCACCGAGTGCGTCGCCTGGGTAAAAGCAAACCTCGGTCTTGCTCTTTCAGAGCTTTTTGATAAACCCGAGGGCTGATAAATATCATAGCTGAACAGCTCCCGTCTCAGCAGAGGCGGGAGCTGTTTTACACTTTAAATTGTGTAGCTTAGTCAAATTACCCGAGAGTCTATTGACATGTTTTTGTCTATAATATATAATAAAGCTATGAATTTCAGTAATACCGTAATTATTTTTTATCAAGACAGGAGAATGACATGGAAAAAGAAATGCTTAAGAACGCCGGCTTCGGCACACGCGCAGTCCACGCAGGCAACATAAGAGACACGCAGTACGGCTCGCTTACGATGCCAATCTATCAGACCTCGACCTTCTACTTTGAAAACTGCGAGCAGGGCGGCCGCCGCTTTGCCGGTGAAGAGGGCGGATACATTTACAGCCGCCTCGGAAACCCCACCACCACGGTGCTTGAGGACAAGATCGCAGCGCTTGAGGGCGGCGAGGCCTGCGCGGCAGCGGCCTCCGGCATGGGTGCTATATCCTCCTGCCTGTGGTCTATAGCAGGCGCTGGCAAGCACATCATCGCGGATGAAACGCTCTACGGCTGCACCTTTGCTCTGCTTAACCACGGCATGACAGAGTACGGCGTTGATGTTACATTCACAGACCTCAGTGACATTGAGAATCTCAAAGCAAATCTTAAGAAAAACACCGTTGCCGTTTACCTGGAAACACCGGCAAACCCGAACCTCAAGATAACCGACATCGAGCTTCTGGCAAAGACCGCTCATGAATATAACGGCGATATCAAGGTCGTCTGCGACAATACCTTTGCCTCCCCCGCCCTGCAGAATCCCCTCAAGCTCGGCGCGGACGTTGTCGTCCACTCGGCAACCAAGTACCTCAACGGTCACGGCGACGTTATCGCCGGATTTGTCGTAGGCTCGGCAGAGTTTATAACCCGCGTGAAGATGTTCGGTCTTAAGGATATGACCGGCTCGACGCTCGGACCGTTCGAGGCATGGCTCATCCTGCGCGGACTCAAAACTCTTGAGCTGCGCGTCGCTCGCCACACGGAGAGCGCAAAGAAGATCGCACTGTACCTGTACGATAATGACAAGGTCGAGCACGTCAACTACCCCGGTCTGCCCTCGCACCCCGGTCACGAGATTGCAAAGCGCCAGATGCGCGACTTCGGCGGCATGATCTCGTTTGAGATAAAGGGCGGCAAGGAGGCCGGAATGAAGTTCTGCAACTCGCTCAAGCTGTGCACCATCGCAGTCTCGCTCGGCGACGCGGAAACGCTCATTGAGCATCCTGCATCCATGACCCACTCCACCTACGGTCCGGAGGAGCTCAAAGCAGCCGGTATATCCGCCGGTCTTATCCGACTGTCCGTCGGCCTTGAGAACGTCGACGATATAATCGCCGATTTCGAGCAGGCCTTCAAGCAGATTTAAGCTTATAATTTTTAAAGCCCGTCCACGGACGGGCTTTTTGTTATTTTCTGTTCATATATTCCGGCTTTTTATGGCCGCAGACCGTGCAGTAATCGAGATCCTTTTCGTAGAAATGGCGATTTGACTCGATGTGCTGCTTCATTTTTATAAAGCGCGCTCTCTCCTGCTTTGTGAGCTTGCCTCGATAAGTCCGGTTTTTATAGTCGCGTGCTATGATGACGCTGACACCCAGAAATATGGCGCCGAACACAATGAAGATCACTGCAGCGACCCAAAGAACACCCTGTGCTACCTCACCCATGGCCGGTCCGTTTAAAAACGGGCGGAAATACACGGCGCAGACGACGGCAATAAGCGTGAGCGCGGCATACACGCCGAACTGCGGCCACAGCGTCGGAGGCAGCTTTCCGCAGTGCGGGCAGATCTTCATTCCTTCGGGTATATAGTTCTTACAGTTTTCACATTCACGCATGCTTTTTCTCCTTTATGCGATGGTGCTTCTGATTATATCATATTTTGAGATTTTTTCAACAATTATGGCGCTTAAAAAGGAGCAGCTTTCGCTGCTCCTTAAATCGTATGTTATGTTGCTTTCCTTAGCTTAACTGAAGTAGTCGGTAATCTGGGCAAACAGAACGAATGCCATTCCGATCGGGGTAATAAACTTGTAGCAGATGTTGAAGAATCCCTTGCCCCAGAACTTGTGTCCGGAGATCTCGCACTCCTCAACAATGGTGTCGATCTTCCAGATCCAGCCGATGCCAAAGGACATTATCATTGCACCAAGCGGCATCATGATACCCTCTGAGAGCATATCGTAGAAGTCAAGCCAGTCGCCGCTCCACGTCTGCTTATCTATGCCGAGCATGGCCGCGGGGTAGTCGATGGTCGCGCCGCCCGCAACGCCGGAGCCCAGACCGTCAAGAGCAACGGGGAGAGCGAAGACGAAGACGAGGATGGCAGCGATGATAGCGTACTTTTTGCGTCCGGGTGCCTTGCCCTGCTCAACGTTCTGGTCGACCTTGAAGGAGGTGATGACCTCAAGCAGAGACATGGAGGAGGAGATAGCTGCGATGAAGACGAGGGCGTAGAACAGGAAGCCCATGATGTTGCCGACGTAACCCATCTGATGGAATACCATCTGCATGGACTTGAAGAGGAGTCCCGGGCCGGAGCTGGTCTCGCCGCCGAGGAATGCGTAGCAAGCGGGCATAACGATCATGCCGGCCATGATAGCAACGACGGTGTCGCAGATAACGATGATGACGGCGTTCTTCTGGACGCTTTCCTTCTTCTGAAGGTAGGAGCCGTAGGTGATTATTGCGCCCATGCCGAGGGACAGTGAGAAGAACATCTGACCTGCGGCAGTCTTGAGAACCTTGAGGAAGTTATCCTTAAGCGGCTCGAGATTCCAGCCGAACATGAACTTGTAGCCGCCGCCTGCGCCGGGCTGAACCGCAACGTAGATGATGACGATGAGAAGCATGACGAACAGTGCGGGCATGCCGATCTTGCAGAACTTCTCGATGCCGCCTTCAACACCGGCAGCAACGACGAATGCGTTGAGTGCGATGAAGATCGCGGTCCAGAGGATCATTGCGCCGCCGTTGCAGATGAAGACGCCGAAGAAGTCGGCGATGTCTGCAACACCCCAGGTGTTCCAGCCGAAGATAGCGGTCAGATAGCCGAGTGCGTAACGGGTGACCATGCCGCCGAGGACGAAGTAGAAGCACAGTACGAGGAAGGGAACGAGAACTGCCATGTAGCCCATCCACGTGAACTTCTTGCTGAGCTTACGGTACGCCGCGACAGGGCTCATGCCGGTCTTACGGCCGATTGCGAGCTCGCCTACCATAACGGCGAGGCCAACGAATACTGCAAGAACGAGGTAAATGAGCAGGAAGGCGAAGCCGCCGCTCATACCCATCTTGTACGGGAAGCCCCAAATGTTGCCCAGACCGACTGCGGAACCGACAGCAGCCATGATGAAGCCAAAGTTGGAGCCAAAAGAAGCGCGATTGTTTTCCATAACTTTCTCTCCTTTATTTTACCTTTGCCGCGAATCGCAAGCGGCGAAAAAACCGGCAGCATGTTAACTTCTCATTAACTGCGTGCCAAATTTATAAACTGACTTTACACTATATTCACACATTTTTCAATACTTTTTCGCTGTTTAAATATTAACTATTGCTTTCGTTAGCTAAAGTTTTGTGCATATTTCACAAGGCATTTGATTTATTCATATATGATATTACTAAATTTCAAGTCTAATAATAATTGTCAATTATTTAGCGTTCGGTTCTTCGTTAACGTTTTCTTAATCAATGCGTTAAGCTTCTTTATGTCGACCCGTTAATTTATTAATACGCACACAAGAAAAAATCCGCTTTCTACTTGATTTTTAAAATTTATATTGTAAAATATCAATGTTATAGACTAATAGTACGGCGACCGGCGGCCGATAACCGCGGACTGCTGGCTTCAGCAGAATGGAGACATGAAATGACTTATGAAATGGACATTGCCGGCTTAAAACGCGAGCTGCCCCTGTGCAAGGTCACCGATGACCTCTACATAGGCGCATTCGTCATGTTCGGCGATGTTGAGCTTACCGTTCACTGCGCAGCAGAGCTTCTAAAAAGAGCTCCCGAATATGACTATCTAATCGCTCCCGAGGCAAAGGCCATTCCACTTCTATACGAGATGGCGCGCCAGAGCGGCGCGGAGAAATACTTCCTCGCCAGAAAAGGCCCTAAGGCTTACATGAGCGGTGTGTTTGAGGTGCATGTCAAATCTATTACCACTATGGATGTGCAGCGCCTTGTTATTGACACCGCAGATGCCGCGCTCATAAAGGGTAAGCGCATTCTCATCATCGACGACGTTATCTCCACCGGCGAGAGCCTTCATGCTATGGAGGAGCTCGTCACCCGCGCAGGCGGCAGCATCGTCGGCAGAATGGCCGTCCTCGCTGAGGGCGCGGCGCAGAAGCGCGACGATATAATCGTTTTAGGTGACCTCCCCCTGTTTAACCCCGACGGCACCGTCAAGGCCTGATTTTAAAACGTAAAAAGGCTCCCCATGGGGAGCCTTTTTATCGCGTTTTTTTGAAAAAATCCTTCAATAATTGTGCCGATTCCCCGGCAAGCACTCCGCCGTAGATCGCCGGCTTGTGTCCGTAGCGTTCCTCAAACAGATTGATGACGCTGCCGCATGAGCCGGTGTTTTCATCCTTTGCTCCGAAAACGACGGTCGGGATGCGTGAATTGATTATGCCTCCGGCACACATCGGACATGGCTCGAGGGTGACATATATTGTGCAGCCGCTGAGCCGCCAGTCGCCCTGCGACCGGCACGCTGCGCGAATGGCCTCCAGCTCGGCGTGCTGAGTAGCGTCATGACTCTCCTCTCGCTTGTTGCGGCCGCGGCCTATTATATTTCCCTGTGCGTCGGCTATCACGCATCCGACGGGTATCTCTCCCTCGTCAAAGGCCTCGCGTGCAAGAGCGAGCGCCGCGCTCATGTATTCTTCTCTATCCATTTATTCGACCACCTATTGAGTATTTTCATATTATACCGCAGCTTTAAGCGGTTTACAAGGCGCTTGCTTTATGCCGACGTGTCACGAAAAAAACACACGCTGCAGGTCTGTAACCTACAGCGTGTATTTTAATCAGTACAATCAGGCTTTGACCACGCTCACAGCCTGCATGTGCTGCTTTATATAGCGATCCTCGACAATGGCTCTGTCATAGGCTATAACGCCGTTATTGTTCCACGGATCGTTGAATATATAATGTGTCTCGTCATAGCCGACAAGGAGCATGCAGTGCTCGTTTGAAAGCCATGTAAAGTTTTCGCCGCTGCCCTTGAGCTTCCAGCACGGGCCAACGATGATATCGCGAAGATCGATGGTCGCCCAAAGCGCGACGGGCATATCGTTATCTATGTATGTACGCAGAAGATAAGGTATATCGCGTCCTGTTTCA
>URAL01000002.1 GCA_900545805.1 uncultured Eubacteriales bacterium
GCGGCGAGGTGAATTCGACCATGAATGCTCTGGTGGACGAGTTTAACAATACCGTCGGGCGTGAGCAGGGCGTTCGCGTTAGGGTGGACAGCGTCAGCAACAGCGGCGTCATCCATGAAAGCGTGCTGGCCGCCGCCTATAAGGAGCCCGGCGCGCCCGAGCTGCCGGATATCTTCGTGTCCTACCCCAAAACCGTGCTGGCTCTGCCGGATGATGATATTCTGGTGGACTACCGTGACTATTTCACCGCCGGGGAGCTGAATGCCTACATTCCGGAGTTTGTTGAGGAGGGGACGGTGGATGGCCGGCCGGTCATTCTGCCGCTGGCAAAATCTACGGAGATCTTATTTGTAAACAAGACGGCCTTTGACCGCTTTGCCGCCGATACAGGTGCAAGCCTGGATGAGCTGGCCACCTGGGAGGGGCTTTATGCCGTGGCGGAGCGATATGCCGAATGGTCTGGCGGTAAGAGCTTCTTTGCGCATGATTATCACTTTAACTATTTCCAGGTGGGTGTTGAGTCGCTGGGCGAGAGCTTTTTCGACGAGGACGGTCTCGCCTTCGGCCCGGGGTTTACCTATGCATGGAAGCCTTATGCCGAAGCTGCACTGACCGGCGGACTGTGGCTTGGCAGCGGCTACGCAACCGAGCCGCTGCGCACCGGTGATGTGATAGCATCCGTCGCCTCGTCCGCCAGTGTGCTGTACTATTCCGACGTGGTGACCTATAAGGACAACAGCAGCGAGAAGGTAGAGATCATCTCGCTGCCATGCCCCATATTTGAGGGCGGGGAAAGGCTTGTCATGCAGCGGGGCGTGGGGGCCTGTACCGTGAAGTCCACGCCGGAGCGGGAAAAAGCCTGTACGATCTTCCTCAAATGGCTGACAGAGCCTGAGAGAAATGTGGATTTCGTCACGTCTCTCGGTTATATGCCGGTGACTAAGGAGGGCTTTGACTATCTGCCTGCCGCCATAGAAACGCTGACAGATCCCATGTATGCTTCGCTCTACGAGGCCTTTTTGAGGACGCGGCAGGACTACACCTTCTATGTGCCGCCCCAGCGGGAGGACTATCTGTCGCTGGAGACACGCTTTGAAAAAACGGCGCGCCTGCGTCTTACGGCGGGACGGGTGCAATATTCCGAGCAGGGCGCGGACGTAACGGACGAGCTGCTGCATACAACGCTGGACGAGTTCAAAAGAAGCTATGGCAATTAACACTGAAAAGAGAGGAGGGAGCTGCGTGCTTCTGTACCTTAACAGGCGGTGGGGCAAAATCGACGCAGCGGCAAGAGGCCGCAGCATCGGCAGCCGTCTGGCGCTTTGCTGGCTATGCATGGTGCTGGCGGTGCTGTCTGCCGCGCTGCTTCTGCTGAGTGCGACGGGCGTTCTCTCCCACACGGCGAGTCAGTTCGGAGAAACGGCGGCCCTGCAGCAGAAAAACACCGCTGCCATTTTCACCGCCCAAATGGACGTGCTCACCGCGCAGGGCATTGAGCTTTCCAACACTGTCAGCGGAGAGGTCGAGAGCTTTCTTGCCGGCCGCGGCCTGTCATTCGATGCGCTGAATGATAATCCGGAGCTCATCGCGGAGCTGGAAGATATGCTGATCCCTGCTTTGAAGAGCGCAATGGAGGGCAGCACCTGCAGCGGCGCGTATTTCTGCCTTGATGCTACCGCAAACACATCTCTGTCAACATCCGAAACCTCCCGTGCGGGAGTGTATCTCCGATATTCCGGTCTTCGATCCGCCCACCCCGGCGGTACCGTCACCTGCTTTCGGGGAACGGTGGATGCCGCCAGAAGAAACGGCTTGCAGCTTCACAATCGCTGGAACCCAGAGCTGAATACTTCCCTGATCCCCGGCTACCGGCAGGTCATGGCGTGGGACGGAGACAGAATCTCCGGCGGCTGCCTCTGGACAGAGCGGATACCGCTGCTGGATACCTGGGAGAGCGTGACGCTTCTGTGCGTACCCGTGCGTGATGGAGCGGGTAATGTCAGGGGCGTCTGCGGTATGGAGCTGAGCGACCTGTATTTCAGTCTGTCCCACAGTACAGTCTCCGGCTCCTACGGCAGCTTCATAATGCTGCTGGCTCCCATGAACGGAGATACTCTCCTTCTCGATAAGGCCATGCTGGGCAGCACGGAGGGGACGGATCTGTCCGCCTCCGGCGAGATGAGGATACAAAGCGGCCGGGACTACGATACATTTACATGGAACGACACGACCTATCTCGGCAAGTACCAGATCGTCCCAGGCCGTTTGGCGGACGGTCATCCGCTGGCGGCGGTGACGCTGGTGCCGGAAAGCGGCTACCGCCATCAGGTTCAGAGCGCCCGCCTCGGCTGGACGCTGGGCTCCCTCGGATTCCTTATAGGGATGCTGGTGCTGGCCGCTGCACTTTCCCGCCGCTTTGCCATGCCTATCGCCCAAGGCCTCGAGGCAGCAAAAAGCTGTGAACATGACTGGCAGCCTACGGGCATTCGGGAGATTGACGAGCTGACGGTCTATTTCCATAGCCGCCTGCGTGAGAGCCGGCCCGAGGATGCCCTGCCCCGGCAGGTGGAAAGCCTTGTATCCGAGCTCATCGACCGGTCAAAGGGACTTACCTCCTCGGAGCGCATTATCCTGCGCTACTATGCCGAGGGCTATACCGTTAAGGACATTCCCGGACTGCTGTTTATCAGCATGGGCACTGTGAAGGGTCACAACAGCCATATATACAGCAAGCTGGGGGTGGATTCCTACGATGCTCTGAAAGCCTATTTGGATGTGCTCCGGCGCTGCGGTAGACTGGAGGAGCTGCTGCAGAGCGGCAAGCAGCGAAGCTATGTATGAAGTAATATGATTTTCACATTATCAGAAATGCACAATTTATGCCAGCCATATTTGTGCATTACGTATAGGCCTAAGTCATGTTTTGCGGTTTTTCGCCAAAAACAGGACTTGGGCCTATATCTTTTTTTATAAAAGAGGGTAATTATTGAGACATAACAGCCGCATACATTGGGGAAAACTGCCGGGGAGGAGGGATTACATATGAAGCGGATCATGAAGGAGGCAATGGGTGACTGCTCTACCGTAGAGGAGTTCCGCTTTCTTGTCCGCTGCCGGGAATGCGGCAGAACGTGGCACAGCAGCCCGGTTCGTTTTTCTAAGGCCGGTGCAGAGCCGAAAACCGAGGGGATGAGTGCGATCTTCCGGACGCTCTATGAGAGGGAACGGGATGCTGCCCGGGAAAAAGCCGCAGCGGAAGCCTCTGAGATATTCAGCCGCTGCCCGGTCTGCGGAAGGCTGGTGTGCGACCGTTGCTTTCTGATCTGTGAGGACCTGGATATGTGCATTGCCTGCGCTAAGACCTTGCAGGTGCGCGGCGACATTGTGGCAGGAGAAGCTTTCGCACCGCGTGAGCTCCCTGCCGGACCGATAGGCAAAGCTTCAACGGAAGAATCAGATATCAAATAAAAAAAGGAGACAGAAACTATGGGACTTATCAAAGCGGCCTTAGGCGCGGCCGGCGGCGTTATGGCCGACCAGTGGCGGGAATACTTTTATTGCGAAGCCATCCCCTCGGATGTGCTGGCGGTTAAGGGACGAAAGAAGGTCACGGGCCGTTCCAGCAACACCAAGGGTGATGACAACATCATCTCCAACGGCAGCGTGATCGCCATTGCCGACGGTCAGTGTATGCTTATCGTGGAGCAGGGCAAGGTGGTGGATGTGTGCGCCGAGCCGGGCGAATACACCTACGATATGTCCACAGAGCCGAGCATCTTCTACGGCGATCTGGGCGAAAACGTAAAGAACGTATTTATGAACATCGGCAAGCGCTTTACCTTCGGCGGCGAGGCCCCCAAGGATCAGCGCATCTACTACTTCAACACCAAGGAGCTGACGGGCAATAAGTACGGTACGCCCAGCCCCGTTCCGTTCCGGGTGGTGGATCAGCGGGCCGGCATCGACATAGACATCGGCATCCGCTGCTTCGGCGAGTACAGCATCAGGCTGAAGAATCCGCTGCTGTTTTACACCAACGTATGCGGCAATGTCAGCGAGGACTATAAGACTGAAAATATCGCGGGTCAGATGAAGACTGAGCTGCTGACCGCGCTTCAGCCCGCGTTTGCAAAAATCAGCGAAATGGGCATCCGCTATTCCGCTCTCCCCGGTCATACGCTTGAGCTGTCCGACGCCCTCAACGAGCAGCTGTCGGGCAAGTGGCGTGATCTCCGCGGTATGGAGATCGTCTCCTTCGGTGTTTCCAGCGTGAAGGCCAACGAAGAGGACGAACAGATGATCAAGGAGCTGCAGCGCAATGCGGCCTTCATGGATCCCACTCGTGCGGCGGCACATCTCGTAGGCTCTCAGGGCGAAGCCATGAAGGCGGCGGCCGCCAACACCGGCGCAGGCCCGGCTATGGCCTTTATGGGCATGGGCCTGGCCGGTCAGGCGGGCGGCATGAACGCCCAGAATCTCTTCCAGATGGGACAGCAGCAGCAAATGCAGCAGCAGCAAATGCAGCAGCAGCAAATGCAGCAGCAGGCGGCGCAGCCTGCCCCCGCTCCGGCGATGCAGGGCTGGACTTGCTCCTGCGGGCAGGGCGGTATCACCGGCAACTTCTGCCCGAACTGCGGCGCAAAGAAGCCCGAGCCGAAGCCTGCCGCAGACAGCTGGAAATGCAGCTGCGGCGCCACCGTCACGGGAAAGTTCTGCCCTGAGTGCGGCAGTCCCAGACCCGCTCCGGCAGAGGACGGCTGGACCTGTGCCTGCGGTGCGGTGAACAAGGGCAAGTTCTGCTCCGAGTGCGGCGCGAAGAAGCCTGCCGGCGTACCCCAGTATAAGTGCGACAAATGCGGCTGGGAGCCTGCCGATCCCAAGCATCCCCCCAAGTTCTGCCCTGAGTGCGGAGACCCCTTTGATGACGGGGACATCGTAGGATGAAGCGCCGGGCGGTCTGGATTTTCCTGCTGGGAGTGCTTGTCGGCATCGCCCTTTCCGTACTGTATAAGCACTTTGTGACCGATCGGATCATGGATCGGGGCGGCATGGAAAATCCAGACTTTGCCTATCCTCTGGACGGCGACCGCACTTATGTGGATAACTCCGCTCTGTGGCCGGTGCTGGAGGGAACGTGGAAAAGCACGGACGGCCGATGGCAGGCGGTCATCGGCGAGGAGAGCGGCATCGTCCTCACGGCGGACGACGAGACGGTTTTAGAGTCGCCGCTGCATTTTACCTATCTCCGGCCGGGTAAGGTTTTCTTTACGGAGCTTCAAACGGATATCCGCACGCTTAGGAGTCCGGATACAGCGGCTCTTGGCAGGATCGTTGAGCTTTGCCATAATGCAGGGGAGGGCGAGGACGCCGGAACGCTGCTGCTGAGGCTGGAATGGCCGGTGGCAGGCGAGGAAACAATACAATTCAAAAAAACAAATATACAGGAGCAATAGACCATGGGATTATTTGATAAGAAATACTGCGATGTGTGCGGAGAGAAGATAGGGCTGCTCGGTAACCGCAAGCTGGAGGACGGAAATCTCTGCAAGGAATGCGCGAGGAAGCTGTCACCCTGGTTCAGCGACCGCCGCAGCTCCACGGTGGAGGAGATAAAGCAGCAGCTGGCATACAGAGAAGAAAACCGGAAAAAGGCGGCTCAGTTCCGCACAACCCGCGCCCTCGGCGAGGACCGGAAAGTGCTGCTGGACGAGGAGCACCGCTGGTTTACCGTCACCCGCGCCCGGGATCTGGAGGAGGCCAATCCGGATATTCTGGACTATGATGCCATCACCGGCTGCCGGATGGACATAGACGAGAGCAAAACGGAGCTGATGCGTGAAAATGCCGACGGCGAGGAGGTCAGCTATGTTCCGCCGCGCTACGAGTATTCCTACGACTTTGAGATCGTCATTTCGGTCCGTCATCCCTATTTTGACGAGATGCGCTTCCGCCTAAACGGAAGCTCGGTTGACTTTGAGCCTTCGGCAATGCTTCGGCCGAAGAGCTTCAACGCCGGAAGACCCGACCCGGAGAACTGCGCGGAATACCGCAAGTACCGTCAGATGGGCGACGAGATCTGCCTGTGTCTGGAGGAGGCTCGACGCGGAAGTGCGGCTGAGGATGCCGTGCCCGGTGAAGCGCCTGCCGTGCTGCAAACGGAAGCAGCCCCGTCATCGGGACCGTGGACCTGCTCTGCCTGCGGCGGCGCCAACAGCAGGGGAGGCTTCTGTGAATACTGCGGCTCGCCCAGACAGTGAGCTGAAAATAAGCAAAACCCCGCAAGGGATAAAATAAATAATAATTATATAGGAGGAAACGATTATGGCAAACCTGACAGGAAACCTAAAGGACTCTATGACCGCAACCTTCCCCCGTGAGTTCGATATTCCAAACCCGATGACGATTCAGGAAATCTATGACAAGATAAATGCCCGTGCCGCGGCGTTCCAGATGCCGTTTTCCATAAAGGGCGGCGTTCCCGGCGAGCGCATTGTCTTTGCAAAGGAGCCGAATCTTGATGTTACCATCTGGCTTCACGTCAAGGACGGCACACACATCAAGATCACACCGGTCACGACGAGCAGCAGCGCCACGATCAACGGCATTGATGTCGGCAAGAACAGTATCATGCGCAAGGGCGTTAAGGGCGTGGCCAGCAGACCGATGCTGCAGGGTGAATATATCGACACCGTGACTGACACCATCAAAAGGATCCTGGCGGATGAAGAAGTGGAGGATTATGTGGCGCCCGAGGTAGCTCCGGGAGCGGACAAGCCCCTGAACTGGCTGACACTGCTGCTGCTGTGCATCTTCGTCGGAGGCATCGGCATCCATCGCTTCTATGTGGGCAAGATCGGAACGGGCATACTGTTCCTGTTAACCGCCGGTCTGTTCGGAATCGGCTGGCTTGTGGACCTTATAAAAATCGTCACCGGAAAATTCACTGACAAGAACGGCAACGTTATCCAGAGAAATTAGATGAGCCGGGCGTGAAGCACGAAAGAACGGCTCAGCATAACTGATGTTGATAAGAGGATTTAAGTATGAAAAAGATAGTATCTCTGGCACTGACTCTGATGATGGTGCTCTCCCTTACTGCCTGCGGCAGTAAGGACGGCGGAGACTCTGCCGACCCCAATCTGGGGAAATATATCGGTCAGAGCGTCACCTCCAGCGGGGACAGCGACTGGCTCTCCATGGACGATGTCTATGACGAGGGCGATAACTACATAGAACTGAAAAGCGGCGGCAAGGGCGAGTTCTGTCTGGACGGCGACAAGGAGACCATCAAGTGGAGCCTTGCCGCGGACGGCACGCTGAAGCTGACCGGCAACAACGTAGAGAGCACCGGTACCCTGAAGGACGGTCTCATCACGCTCAACGATTACTGGGGCATCGATCTCATTATGACCTTTCTGAAGGAAGGCGCGGAAATGTCGGCGCAAACCGGTACAAAGCTGCTCGACTGGTGGAACGGCGACTGGTTCGGCTGGTGGAAGATGACCGACTGCTCGGGCTATTACGAGGACATGGAGGGCGACTGGTGGGATATCTGCGGCACCATTGATATCGGAGCTGACAATAAGGGCACCGTAACGCTTTGGGACGAGGACTACACAAAGGACAGCCCCATGGCCATGGTGAATGTCAGCCTGAGCGGCTCCGGCACCGGTGAGCACGGCACAATGACGTCCGAGGGCGGCCAGTTCACGGACGTAAAGCTGGAGCATGCGGAATGGATCATTGATCCGGGCACGCTGGATTGCGATGATCTGATTCGTATCGACGGTTACTACGAAAACGGCGAAGACGGATACCACTATGAGATATATCTGCGCCCCTGGGGAACATACTGGGACGATGTGGATGAAGGAACTCATCCCTACTCCTATGACGACTGGTATCTTCCTTTGATAAAGGCAGGCAAGCCCATGCCCGACAGCATAGGTGCAGATGCCCGGTAGCGGATAATTCATTAACTTAACAAGAACTGCAACGTTATTCAAAAGGCATAGTGCCGCCGCTGCAAGCGCGATAACGGCACCATGGTCTCAATGATAAGGAGTGTAATATGAAAAAGCTTGTATCTCTTGCGCTGGCACTGGTGCTGGTGCTCTCCCTTACCGCCTGCGGCAGTAAGGACGGCGGAGACTCCGCCGACCCCAACCTCGGCAAATATATCGGCGCGGAATTCTCCGCCGACGGCAACGAGTGGCTCAGCCTGGACGAGGTCTATGATGAAGGCGAGAGCTATATTGAACTCAAAAGCGGCGGCAAGGGCGTGTTCTGTCTGGGCGGCGACGCGACTGACATCAAGTGGGCGCTCGAGAGCGACGGCTCCCTGAAGCTGACCCGAGACAGCCTGGAAAGCAACGGCACGCTGCAAAACGGAATCATCACGCTCACCGATCTCTGGGGCAACAATGTCACCATCACCTTCGTCAAGGAGGGCGGTGAGTCCACGCAGGGCGGGGATTCGGGCAAGGATGCTCCCGGCGGCACCGGCCTTGTGAGCGAGGAGGCGGTGCAGAAGGGCTACGTCTGGATGAACGAGGTCAATAATAATATTTTTAGTACCACCTACGAGGAGATTGCCGAATACTTCGGCGTGGATGGCGAGTTTGTCAAGGAAGAATACAGCGACCACATGAAGCGGAACCAGCGCTACTACAAGTGGATCTCGAAGGACGACTCAAGCCACTTCATCTATGTCAACTTCGCGGAAGAGAATTCGGGCGTTTTCACAGTCAGCGCATACAACACCAGCGGCTTCTCCGGCAATGAGGCCATCGAGAAATATCTCGATACGGTGAAGGCCGAGGCTGCCGAGGCGAATAAGGCGGCCGCCGCCAACGCCAAGATGAAGAACTTCGTCGTAACCATCACGCAGTTCGCGCACGATGATGTTGCTGTCAAGATAATAACGAAGATCCCCGAGTCCGGCTGGTCGTATGACGAGGGAAAGAAATGCCTTGTGGAAAACAACGATCCCACGGCCTTCGGCGCGGGCGCCATCAGATTCGAGGTAAGAGCCAATGTGGCGGACTTCGACTACTACAAGGACAACTTTGAAAACTATCAGGATATCGATGACCGCGTGATCGGCGGCATCACCTTCCACGGCCGCACCTACGAGCGCATCGGCTACGACTGGATCGAGTACGTCGCGCAGATCGACGATGGGCGTGCGCTGTCCATCGGGCTGACAGATATTGACTGCGTCCCGGGCACGATGCCTGACATCATCCTAAGCAACATGACGATCAAGTAATATGATCCCCGGCGAGGCATATACTGCCCGGCCACAGCGTATCAAACGGTGCCCGCCCGCAGTGCGGGCGGGCGCTTCCTTGTGAGAAAAAGAAAGAGGTGGAACCATCTATGCCAACACAGGTAACCAACTATCAATGCCCCGGCTGCACCGGCCCGCTGCACTTCGTAGGCGCTTCCGGTAAGCTGGAGTGCGAATACTGCGGCGCGAGCTACGACGTTGCGGAGATCGAGGCGCTCTACGCGGAGAAAGAAGAGAAGGCCGCGGCGGCGCAGCAGGCGGCTGAAGAAAAGGCCGCGGAGCAGAAGAAAGCGTCCGCCGACGGCGGCGATTGGGATACCTCCGGCTTCAGCGACGACTGGGGCGAGGAGGGCGCGCACATGAAAGCGTACAGCTGCCCCAGCTGCGGCGCGGAGCTCATCTGCGATGAGAGCACGGCGGCAACATCCTGCCCCTATTGCGGCAACCCCACGGTGGTGCCGGGGCAGTTTGCCGGTCAGCTGAAACCGGATTTCATTATCCCCTTCAAGTACAGCAAAGAGGACGCCGTCAAGGCGCTGAAAGAGCACTGCACGGGAAAAATTTTCCTGCCCAAGAGTTTCACCAACGAAAACCATATTCAGAAAATTCAGGGCATTTATGTTCCGTTCTGGATGTTTGACGGCGAGGCGGAGGGCGATGCCCATTATCAGGCAACCCGCTCCCGCACCTACACCTCCGGGGATTATGAAATCACGGAGACAAGACATTTTGACGTTTACCGCGCCGGCAGAGTGACTTTTGAAAAGGTTCCGGTGGATGCGTCCAGTAAAATGCCGGATGACCACATGGATTCTATCGAACCCTATGACTACAAAAAGCTGAAACCCTTCTCCACGGCCTATCTTCCCGGGTATTTGGCGGATAAATTCGACGTCACCGTGGAGCAGAGCCGGGAGCGGGCGGATCAGCGCTGTCAGGGAACCTTGGACGCAGCGCTGCGGAGCAGCGTGAGAGGTTATGATACCTGCATTCAAACCGGCGGCAGCTCCAGTCTACAGCGCGGCAAGGTGCATTATGCCTTGATGCCGGTGTGGATGCTGAACACGAAGTGGCACGGCAAGGACTTTACCTTTGCCATGAACGGACAGACCGGAAAACTGGTGGGCGACCTTCCCATGAGTTGGGGACGGTTTTGGGGGCTGTTTGCCGCCATTGCCGCACCGCTGTCGATTTTGGGAACGATTGTCTCAGTGCTGATGCTGCGATAAGGAGGGGCGGACATGAACAAGAAATTCACAGCTTTGCTGATGGCGCTCCTGTTGGCGCTGACACTGTGTGTTCCTGCCATGGCGGTGTCGGAATACGGTGTGATTTATGACGAGACCGATTCCCTTGGCTCCGTGGAGCTGGATTACATGGGCGAGCATGCCCTGCCGGAGCTTTCGGAAAAATTGCAGATGGACCTGCGGATTGACGTATTTACCGATGAGAATGTGTCTGCGGATACCGACGTCATGGACATTGCGGAATACGTCTATGAAAACAGCGGCTATGGTTGGGGCGAGAACCGGGACGGCGTTTCCCTGACGCTGCTGATGCGGGCGCAGCCGGACGGAACCTATGCACTGGCAGAAGACGATTGGAGCATTTATACCTTTTTGAGCCAGACCCGGGGCAGCGCGCAGGATTTGGCGGATACCGTATATGATGCGGTGGCACCTTACATGGCGGAGCGGGCATGGAACGGGGAAGACGTGACCATGAGCGGAACGGCACTGATTCAAGCCACCGATGCCATGATGAATGCCGTGACGGAGTATATCAACGCGAATTGCCCGCCCAGCGAGACGGAACCGGACCCGGAGCCGGCGGCAACGCCCACCACGGCGGTGCCAAATGTGCCCCGGACCTTGAAAAGCGAGAGCATGAGCTATGTGTTCGACCACAGCCACATGCTCACCGATACCCAGCGGGCGGAGCTGGAGGCACAGGCAAAGGAAATTTCCCTGCGCCATCATTGCGGCGTCTACGTTGCGTTTGTAGATGATTACACCGTGTACAGCGACGGCGGCGGTGTTTACAAAACCACGTATCAGCTCTACCACGGAGATCAACTGGGTATGGGCGATGACCGGGACGGCATTATCATTCTGCTGAGCATGGCGGAGCGGGATTACGCCATGTTTGTTTACGGTACGTATGCGGAAACCGCCTTTAACAGCTACGGTCAGGAAAAATTGGAAAAGGCATTCCTGGGCAACTTCAAGGAAGATGACTGGTATGGCGGCGTTTCCAATTATCTGAGCACTTGCGACGAGTACTTGACCCGGGCTGACGCAGGAAAACCCGTGCGGGAAAGTCCGGCACTGCTGATTGCGATTGCCGTTGTAGCCTCCTGCCTCTTGTCCGGCGCGATTTGTCTGTTCTTAAAGCGCAGCATGAAAACCGTACATCAGAAAGTCGAGGCAAACGAGTATGTTGCACCGGGCGGCTTGCAGCTGAGCAAGCAGTATGACCGCTATACCCACACCACCGAGGTTCGCAGCAAGATTTCCAGCAGCGATGACAGCAGCAGCTCTGGTACCAGCAGCTGCAGCGGCGGCGGCGGAAGCGGCCGCAGCGGAAAGTTCTGAGGAGGCCACAGTATGAGGTGCTTGACAGTACGCTGGCTCGTCACTATGCTTTTGTGCCTGACGATGATTTTTCTTCTGACCGCCTGCGGCGGGCAAGGCGAGCCAAATGCGGATGACGGAGGCGTCAGCGCAACGGGAAAGATCTCAGGCGGCAAGGACAGAGCTTCTGTGCCTAAGGCCGGTTCTGAGAAGGCAGAAGCGGCGCTTGCCCTGCTGCGAAAATGCATGGCGGGAAATGAGCAGCTGGCCGGCGCGGTGGCTTATCTCGGCCATCGGGAGCAGGGGGATACTGTCCCGCTGACGAGCTGGCTGCGGAAGAATTGCTCCGGGCTTACAGAAAAACTGCCGTTCCTGACGGAGATTCCGGAAGAGCGTACGCTCGGCGCGGGCTATGGTGACCTCTACTGCATTGTCCCACGGGATGAGAGCACCAGTCTGGCTGTGAACCGTGTGATCTGGAGATCACTGGGCAACGGTGTGCAGCCGGTGGCGGACAAGGTACTCTACCGGGAAGAATACGCACAGCCCGTCTTGGTATTTGTCAATTATGAGCAGTGGCCCGATGAGCCGGACACGGAAATCAACCTTGTGACCGGCAGCGGCTTGGAGCTTAGCTGGTATCCGATGATCGACGAGCACGGCTGCCCCATAGTGCCCATCGGCGAGTACGGCGCCCCCGCGCTGATGGATTTTGCAGTCTTCGGCTATACCACCGGCCTTCACTATCCCGAGGGTATGGAGCCGGAGGGCGATGGATGGTGGCTTCCGCCTACGAATCTGGGCCTAGCTGACACCGTATGGGCCTGCGATGACTGGCTGCTGGAGCTCAGCTACGGCAACTGCGATCCTGATTATGCGGGTATCGCCAAGCTGCACTGCCGCTTCGAAGGCAACGCGGGGCATACTCTGCTCTACCACGGCGTGTGGCGCATGGAGGATGACTGCCTGCGCCTAGAGCTCTCTGCCGGTGTCGGTACCTCCCTGAGCGGAAGCTTCCCGATTCTAATCTCTCCCTCCGGCGATGAGCTGTATTTCCAGCGCTCGCGCAGCGGCGAGGGAATGCCGTTTCTGACGGACGATATGGACTCCGCAGGACTGACATTGATCTACGATTGGGAAAGCAAATAAGTATCATTAAGTAAATAAGTCTTATGAGCAGCTTTCGGCTGCTCATAAGACTTTAGAGACGCCGTAAGCTGAGAAGCGATGCCGATATTTTTGGATATGCGGCGGTTTTTTATATTAATCTGCTTTTGCTTTGACGAAAAATGTTGTAATATTAAAACCGGATACCGCTGAGAGCAGGACTTGAAGCTGTTAATAATACAGAGCGGCTCCGGCGAGCATATTACAGAAAACCCGGCGTACAGCCGGTAAATTTAACGGAGAAGCATTATGATAAAACAAAATCTGCATTGCCACACTACATTTGACGACGGAACAAACACCCCGGAGGAGATGGTGCTCGCGGCGATAGAGCACCAGCTGAGCTCACTCGGAATAAGCCTGCACGCCCCGATGGAGGGTGAATACTGGTGCGCGCCAAAGGAAAACGTCGAGCCGTTCAAGGCAGAAATGAGAAGGCTCAAGGAGAAATACAAGGGTAAAATAGCGCTCTATACCGGACTTGAGTACGACCTTGCGGCCGAGAGGGATTTTGACGGCTATGAGTATATCATAGGCTCAGGACATGTGCTCGACGGGCATTACTATATAGATTCAACGCGCGATCGCGCAATAGAGCTCATTGAGCACCTCGGAGGCCCCGAAAAAGCTGCCGAGGCGTTTTTCGACAACTATGCCCGGATAGCGGATATGCCGGAGATCGGAATTGTAGGACATTTTGACCTTCTGACGAAGTACAACGAGCAGGGAGCGCTTTACGATACGGAAAGCAGCCGTTATCGCGACGCGGCCTTTGCTGCAATGGACAAGCTCAGCGCGGCGGGCAAGATTTTTGAGATAAACACAGGTGCGATAAGCCGCGGTTATCGAACGACACCATATCTCTCTACGGAGCTTCTGCGCCATCTTCGAAGCATCAACGGACGCATAACGGTAAGCTCGGACGCGCATTCGGCGGCTGATATATGCTGCAAGTTCGACATGGCCGAGCGGCTTGCGAGCAGCTGCGGCTTTGATGAGATATGGTATTTCACCGGCAGCGGATTTGCGGCGGAAAAGCTATGAAAACAGGCCGCGCTGTAAACACCGTCATAACGGGCGCCGCGAGTATGAGAAGATTATTATCACAGTGAAACAGGCTTACATCGGGCAGCCCTATAAGATTTTTGGACTGAGCCTTCAGCTGCTTTCTGTCATATAAAGCGAGGCAGAATAATTGTCTTGACAACGCATTCAGGGAATGCTATCATTACTGACACAAAATGCGCGAGTGGCGGAATTGGCAGACTCACCGGATTCAGGCTATAGTGCTCACTCCGGGCGTGCAGGTTCAAGTCTCGCCACCGGCACTGGGGTGAAAGGGGGGCGGTAATTACAAATTACCGCCCCCTTTTTCAACAAATAGTGCGGAGACTTCCGAAAGGAGAAGCTGATGGACAAACACGAGCTTACAGAGCTGTTAAATCATGTTGCCGACGGGAGCGTCAGTCCCGACGATGCGGCGCTTAAATTGAAAATGCAGCCGTTTCAGGAGCTCGGCGATTACGCCAAGGTAGACCTCCACCGCGGCATACGTCAGGGCGTGCCCGAGGTCATATTCGGCGAGGGCAAGGCCAAGGAGCATATCCTCGGCATCGCCAGGGCTATGCTGAAAAACAAGCAGCAGACCGTGCTCATAACCCGCCTTGCCGAGGAAGCGGCGGAATATATAAAGGCAGAGCTTCCGCTTAAGTATAACAGCATGGCACGCATCGGCATTATCGGCGAAATACCAGAGCCGAACGGCAAGGGGCGCATAGTTGTTGCCACCGGCGGCACGAGCGATATTCCTGTCGCGGAGGAAGCGGCTATAACGGCTGAAGTTCTGGGCAACGATGTTCTGCGCCTGTATGATGTCGGCGTTTCGGGAATACACAGGCTGCTTGCGAACATGGACACCGTTATGAGTGCAAGAGTCATAATCGCCGTTGCAGGTATGGAGGGAGCGCTGCCGTCGGTTATCGGCGGTCTTGCCGACTGCCCGGTCATTGCCGTTCCCACCAGCGTTGGCTACGGCGCTTCATTTGGAGGTGTTGCGGCACTTTTGAGCATGCTGAATTCATGTGCAAGCGGTATGTCGGTAGTAAACATAGATAACGGCTTCGGCGCGGGCTACCTCGCCGGAATGATAAACCATCTTGATTGATATGCAACTGAATGAATTCTTTTATAAACACAGAAAAGTCGCGCTTGCCTTTTCGGGAGGAGCAGATTCTGCGTATCTGCTGTACGCCGCAAAGGAAAACGGAGCAGATGTGCAGCCGTACTATGTAAAATCGCAGTTTCAGCCGAAGTTTGAGTATGAGGATGCGATAAAGCTTACAGCAGAGCTCGGCGTAGCATTGAAAGTGATAAGCATTGATATTTTGCAGCTTGACGAGGTCACGGATAATCCGTCAAACCGCTGCTATTACTGCAAAAAGCGTATCATGGGCGCTATCCGCAGGGAGGCGGGCGCCGACGGATATGACACGATCATTGACGGCACAAACGCAAGCGACGATGACGGCGAACGTCCGGGCATGAAGGCGCTTGCAGAAGAAAATATTCTGTCTCCGCTCAGGCTCTGCGGCATGACCAAAGAGGAGATACGGCGCAGGTCTGAAAAAGCCGGCCTGTTTACATGGAATAAGCCCGCCTATGCATGCCTTGCTACTCGTATCCCGACAGGAGAGAAGATAACCGTCCAAAAGCTTACGGCAGTAGAGCAGAGCGAAAGCTACCTGTTCTCCCTCGGCTTTACCGACTTCCGTGTGCGCCTGCGTGACGGCGGCGCGCTGCTGCAATTTACCGAAAAGCAGCACGAAAGGGCGGAAAATGAGCTTGAAGCAATAAAAGCAGAGCTGTCCAGGCTCTTTGACACCGTAAAGCTTGACCCGAAAGCGAGGATAGAAAGTAAATGAAGACCCTGTACATCGACTGTGCCATGGGCTGTGCCGGAGATATGCTCACAGCAGCGCTCCTGGAGCTGCATCCTGATCGAGACGGCTTTATAGACCGCATGAATACGGCACTTAAAGGCAAAGCAGTGCTCTCGGCAAAACCCGATTCAAAGTGCGGCATTATGGGAACACATGTTACCGTGCTCATAGGCGGTGATGAAGAGGACAAGACTGAGTGTCATTACCTTAAACACACGAGCGTTGCCGAGATTATGGACTTTATAGATGACGTGCCTCTTTCCGACGAGGTAAGGACGAACGCGAAAGCGGTGTATTCTCTCATTGCCGAGGCAGAGAGCACGGTTCACGGTAAGCCGATAGAGAACATCCACTTTCACGAGGTCGGTTCACTTGATGCGCTGGCGGATGTGCTTAGCGTATGTGAGCTCATGTACGAGCTTGCGCCCGAAAAAGTGCTTGCTTCGCCGGTGAATGTGGGGTCGGGCTCGGTAAAGTGTGCGCACGGCATATTGCCGGTGCCTTCACCGGCTGCTGAGCTTATATTGCGAGGCGTTCCCATATATTCCGGCAGTGTGACAGGCGAGCTTTGCACTCCGACCGGAGCGGCGCTGCTGAAGCATTTTGCCGACGACTTTATCGCGATGCCGGTACTCATGGTCGAGCGCGCAGGTTACGGCACGGGCAAAAAGGACTTCGAGGCCGCAAACGTCGTGCGTGTCCTGCTCGGCGATACGGAGGATAAAAAAGAGCAGGTCATTGAGCTTGCCTGCAATTTGGATGATATGACGCCCGAGGAGCTCTCCTTCGCTATGGAGGAGCTGTTCAGGCTCGGCGCGCTGGATGTGTATTTTACCAATATCGGCATGAAAAAAAGCAGACCCGGTGTAATACTCACCTGCATGTGCCGCGCTGATAAGCGCGACGAGATGCTCAGCTGCATATTTAAGAACACGACTACTCTCGGCGTGCGCGAATATGTATGCAGCAGATATGAACTTATCCGCAGCATCAAGACAGTGCAAACCCGGTACGGCCCCGTGCGCGTAAAAACCGCAGAGGGCTACGGGGCAAAACGCAGCAAGGCAGAATACGACGATCTCGAAAGACTTGCAAGAGAAAACGATACAACACCGGCCGAGATAAGGAAGCTGATCAAGTAAATCAAGTAATGTAAAATACCGGTCTGTACAAGACAGACCGGTATTTTACATATCGTCAGAATATCAGATATTGCCCGTTACGGTAAGGACGGCAACACCCGGCGTAACGCTCCAAAGACCGGTCGCAGCGTCCTGCGCGTAGGCTGCGGCGGGAACGGTCACGCGACCGGCTGTTGTTGCAAATGCTCCGCTTGCCGCGTTGTAGCTGTAGTTTCCGGCATCGCCCAGGCTTTCGCCGTTGAGTGTCACGGTGATCGGAGCTCGAAGGACGGGATTAAAGGTATCGGAAACGATTAGACCCGCTGCGGCATCGGCAGCCTCGGCTCCGCTGTTTTGAATCGTAAAAGTGTAGACTATCTGTCCATTTTCGGCTACAACTGTCGGGTTGAGCGCCTTTGTTATGCTTAGAAGCGCTGTAGTGTCGGCCTCTACTGTATCCGTGGCAGTCACTGCTTCGGTAAGTCCGCCGCCGTTTACAGTCACCGTGTTCACTATGCTGCCGCCCGCACCGGGAGCGGCATAGTCATTGACTGCCGCCCTGTACACAAGCAGCGCATTGCCGCCTGCCGGCACGCTTATGCCGCTTATGCTGAGCGGAGGTCCGGCAGTCACGGCAGGGGAGGCCTGAAGAGCTCCGTTTACATAATACAAAACAGAGCCGCCTGTAAATGTGAGCGGAGTAGCAGTCGTGCCGCCGACGGCATATGCGCCGAGATTGTCTGTTACGGTCAGACCGTCGAGGGGTGCGGCACCGGTGTTTGTTATGCTCACCGCGTAGGTCAGCACCTCGCCGCGGCGATAACTGCCGGATACAGATGTCTTGCTCGCGGTTAGAACCTGAGTGATCTCACCGGTCACTATATTTGAATTGGCGGTCACGCCGTTATAGCTTATGCTTGCCTGGTTTGTGAATTGCGCCATAGATATCCTCCTTAGCAGGCCTTTGAACCTGCAGTACATTTTATGCACCAAAGGTGAGCGTTGTTATTTACAGATTTGTAATTGCATTTTTGACCATACGCGGCTATAATTCTTCTGTCGGAAGGAGAAAAACATGAGCGATTTTGAGTATTTCAAACCCTATGAGGGTGACAAGCCATACATATTTATAAGCTATGCGCATGCCGACAACGATGTCGTTCTGCCCATAGTCAGCGATATGCATCGCCGTGGCTATAACATCTGGTATGACGAGGGGATAGAGGTCGGCAGCGAGTGGCAGGAGTGCATAGCCTCTCACCTTGCCGATGCGCACCTTGTCGTTGCATTCATTTCCAACGCTTACATGCGCTCGGATAACTGCCGGCGCGAGATGCACTATGCGCAGTCGAAAAAGATAAAGACCATAAATATTTTCATTGAGGATACGACGCTCACGCCGGGCATGGAGCTTCAGATAGGCAACATCTTTGCCCTGATGAAATATACATATCCCAGCGATGAGTATTTTTACGATAAGCTGTACAGCGCGCCGCTTTTAAACAGCGAAAGCTTTGCCGACTCGGCTCCGCGCCCGATGACCGAGACGCAGAAATCCATACCGGCATCTCCGCCGAAAAAGAAAGAAAAAAAGAAGCCCGGCAAGGGCAAAAAAATTGCCTGCTGGTCGATAGCCGTCGCGGTGTTCGGCGTTATTTTAGCGGCGCTCATCGTAGGCTATTTTACAGGCTATCTTGAAAAGCTGCTCACGCCGACAACACAGATAGAAACGCTTTCCGACGATACGGTGTGCAAATTTAAAAACCCGGTTTTTGAAAAAGCCGCACGTGAATATACCGGCAAAAGCACGGGCGATATCACCGTCGGCGAGCTCAAGGGCATGACAGAGCTGTACATTGTCGGTGACGAATACAGCCTGCATGAGCCGACCTCGGGAGTCGGGCAGGTCAGTCAAAGCGATAAAACGACATCATACACCGATTGGCAGGGCAATGAGAAAACCATCAGTCGAGGAAGCGTCAACGACCTTTCGGATATCGCATACCTCACGGGACTGAAAACGCTTTGGCTTCAGTATCAGAGCCTGTCGAGTCTCGACACCATGCCGGCCTGCTCAATAACGAGTCTTAATCTCAACGGCAGCCGCATAGCCGACCTGACCGGCATCGGAAATCTGCCGGAGCTGCGCAGGATCAGCGCAGACTGCAATCCCATCGGCTCGCTTGGCGACCTTAACAAGTGCCATGAGCTCACTCACGCATCGTTTATAGGCGCAAGCTGTACGAAGCTTTCTGTGTTCAAGCCGCTTACGAAGATACAAAGCGTCGCGTTTTCCAACTGCTCGCTGAGCGATATCGCGCAGGTGCTGGATATGAGCTCACTGCGCAGCGTAAAGCTGTATGACTGCAATCTCAGCGGCAGCTTCTTCAAGGCCTTTGACCGCGAGCGTGCGATAACCGAGCTTGAGCTCGTGCGCTGCACCGTTGATTCAACAAACGGCCTTACAGACTTCACGGGACTTACTATGCTGCGCCTTACGGGTACCCGCGGCGTGTCCGACTGGTCAGAGCTCGATTCCCTCACAGCGCTAAAGACAGTATACATCGACAATGGGCTGTCCGACAGCTTTACCGGTGAGCATCAGTTTGAGATAGTGCGTGAATGACAATGCTGACTGATTTTCACGGTGCGGAAATGACCGGAGCTTCACAATTACGGCTAATTTACTGTGAAGAAGGTGCAAATGCATGAAAAGAACAAAACAAATGTCGGAGTCAATACGACTGGGCGCGCTGCTTGCCGTTTCCGGCGGATTCATGGATGCATATTCCTATATTCAGCGCGACCATGTTTTTGCCAATGCACAGACAGGTAACATTCTGCTGTTTGGAGTCAACCTGTCTGAGGGCAATTTTTCCGGGGCAATGCACTATTTCCTGCCGGTGCTTGCGTTTATAGCCGGCATAGCATCGGCTGAATTTGTGCGTATGCGAGAAAGAAATTTCCTGCATTGGCGTCAGGTATCAGTTATAACTGAAGCCGTGATACTGGCAGCTGTCGCATTCTTTCCGCTGTCACTGAACCTTCCGGCGAACGCGCTCATATCCTTTGCCTGCGGCATACAGGTAGAAAGCTTCAGAAAAATAAGGGGAAACAGTGCGGCAACCACAATGTGTATCGGCAATATGCGCAGCGGAACGCAGCATCTGTGCCAGTTCTTTCGCGACCGCGACAGGGAGCACCTGTACAGCGCCGCACTGTACTACGGGATAATTCTCTGCTTTGTTTTCGGGGCTGTGATCGGTAACCTCGCTATTGACTTTTGGCATGAAAAGGCGATACTGTGCAGCTCGGCGCTGCTCCTCGTCGTATTTGCATGCATGTTTATTGACGGGGAAAAAGAAAAACAGTAAAATGTGATTATTAAAATACTCCCTATGCAAAAGAAAGTGTTTTTTTCACTGTCCCTTGCATAGGGAGCACAAAATGCATTTTTCTATTTGGATTTTTCGGGCTCGCTCTCCGATTCGGCTTCCGCCTCGGGCTTGGGATCTATGGCAAGCGCGACGATCTTTTCCGTCAGCAGCTTATACAGATGTGAATATATTGCCGATTCAACGACGAGGTGCTTGACCGCAGAGTCATCCCTGCAATTCGGATCAAATACATCGACGGCAAGCTGCTTTACCTGCTCTGTGCACAGACGGCACAGACTGCGGTGGCGCATTACGAAATCGTCGTAGATATCCTTGACCTCATCCTCGGAGATGTTCATGGGTATTATTTTGCTGACTACCGATATGCTCAGGCTCTGCTTGAGCGTGCATATCATGATGAGATACGCAAGATGTATCCTTGTGTATTTTTTCTTCACCGGAGCGGGCATAATCTTCATACGGACATAGTTGTTTATCGTGCTCGGCGTGACTATCGGATCGCTGCCTTGAGTGTGAGGGAACAGGTCGAGGAACTTCGCTACAAGAGATATGACCTGATCCATGTAAAGATCAAAATCGGGGAGCTCGTCCCATGACGGGAGAGAAAAGCGGGTAATATATTTATCCCATCTGCGCAGCTTGGCTGCAATAAGCTTGCTGTTATATATAAGTAGTACCTCCCCTTATGAAGATTTAATATATTATAGCACCAAAATGAGAGCATGACAAGAAAATATAATATTCATTATTATTTACACAAAGGTATTTACTTAATGGGCAAAATGCGTTAATATAATATAACATATTAGATACGATGTATATCTGATAACACTCGGAGGTGTATGATGTCAATTGCGGTATTCACTGATTCGGCGGCAAATATCCCGGCCGCAAAGATTGAAGAGCTGAATATTCATGTTATACCGTGCAGCTATGAGCTGGGCGGTAAAATCATAAAGTGTCCGTCGGCTCCTGAAGACTTTGACGGACATGAGTTTTACGATATGCTCCGCGCCAAAACCGAGGTGCGCACGAGCATGACCAATTCACACGACATTGCCGAAGCGTTTGAGACAGAGCTTTCACAGGGCAGCGACATTGTCTATATAAGCATCTCCTCCGGCATCAGCGGAACGTTCAATGCCGGACGGCTTGCAGCCGAGGAGCTGCGCGATAAATATCCCGAGCGGCGCATCGAGGTGTTTGACTCCATGGGCGCGGGTCTCGGCATCGGCCTTCTCGCAATGAAGGCTGCCGATTATCGAGATGAGGGGCTTAACATGAACGCCCTCATCGAGCATCTCGCATCCGACCGCAGCGGCCTGTGCGAGTATTTTACGGTCGACGATCTTATGCATCTTCGCCGCGGCGGACGCCTTTCCGGCATTGCGGCGATGGTGGGCACGGTTTTGAACGTAAAGCCGCTCCTGCGCGGCGACGAGGAGGGAAAGATAGTCGTCTTCTCAAAGCTTCGCGGCAGAAAGAAGGCTATCGAGGCTATTGCCCACGAGTACGAGGCTAAGGCCGTCGATCCGCAGCATCAGCGTGTTGCGATAAGCCATGGCGACTGCCCGGAGGATGCAGAGAAGCTGGCCGAGATGGTGTGTGAAATAGCGCAGCCCAAGGAGCTTATCATCGCCATGCACGAGCCGTACACCGGCATCCACGTCGGACCCGGAATGCTCTCACTGTTTTTCCTCGGAGCGGGAAGATAATAGGATAATAAAAAATCCCGTCTGACAAGACGGGATTTTTGCAGCGTGTCAAAAAAGTCCCGAATGCAAAGCATTCGGGACTTTTTGGCACCCCCGGCGAGACTCGAACTCACTACCTTGCGCTTAGGAGGCGCACGCTCTATCCGGGTGAGCTACGGAGGCATAACAAAATTATTTTAACCTATGCGGCGCGAATTGTCAACACCGGCAGGATATATGTATTTTCTGAATTTTTTGTTACGCATACGCCGCGTCTATTGACTTTGCGGGCAAAAAAGCCGATAATTGCTCTATTATACATTTTATATGGGAGAAGTGCTGAATGCTCAAACTAAAAGGCATCACAAAGGACTATGCGGTAGGCGACGAGACGGTGCATGCGCTCAAGGGAATTGACCTTGAGTTCAGAAAATCCGAGTTTGTCGCCGTGCTCGGCCATTCCGGCTGCGGCAAGACGACGCTGCTGAACATAATAGGCGGTCTTGATCAGTACACAAGCGGCGATCTCATAATAAACGGCCGCTCGACAAAGGAGTACACCGACCGCGACTGGGATGCCTACAGGAATCACTCGATCGGCTTCGTTTTTCAGTCATATAACCTCATTCCGCACCAGACGGTGCTCGCAAACGTTGAGCTCGCCCTCACGATCTCGGGCGTGAGCAAGACGGAGCGGCGCGAAAGAGCGGTGAAGGCTCTTGAGCAGGTCGGTCTCGGCGATCAGCTCGGGAAAAAGCCGAATCAGATGTCCGGCGGTCAGATGCAGCGAGTCGCTATAGCACGCGCACTGGTAAACGATCCGGATATTCTGCTTGCCGACGAGCCGACAGGCGCGCTCGATTCAGAAACGAGCGTACAGATCATGGAGATACTCAAGAAGATATCCAGGGATAAGCTCATCATCATGGTCACGCACAATCCCGAGCTTGCCGACAGCTATGCCTCGCGCATCATAAGGCTCAGGGACGGCCTGATAACCGGCGACACGATGCCGTTCTCGGCGCAGGACGACGAGATTTCCGAGCTCGTGCAGCGCAAGACCGCGATGAGCTATGTCACGGCACTGTCGCTGTCGCTCAATAACCTCATGACAAAAAAGGGCCGCACTATACTCACGGCTTTCGCCGGAAGCATCGGAATAATCGGCATCGCGCTCATCCTTTCGATCTCAACTGGCGTTAATAACTACATCGACCGCGTTCAGGAGGACACTCTGTCCTCCTACCCGATATCCATTCAGGCGGAATCGGTCGACATGTCCTCGCTGATGACGACGCTCATGGGCATAAACTCGGAAAACGCTGAGAATAAGCACGACAAGGATGCTGTGTACGGCAACACCATTATGTATGAGATGATGAATGCCATGACCAGCGCCGAGGTGCAGGAAAACAACGTTGCCGATCTTAAAGTATTCCTTGACGAGCAGATGAGCAAGGACTCAAAGCTCAGGCAAAACGCGACGAACGTGCAGTATACCTACAATCTGCCTATGAATCTGTACACTAAGGATTCCGACGGCAGGATCGTAAAGTCCGACGTGATGAGCCTTATGAGCAAAATGCGCGCCGGAGTCATCGGCGATGCCGCCGAGCAGTCTGTGAGCCAGTCAATGAACGATATGTTCTCGTCCACGGGCATGAGCAGCACACAGAGTCAGTTCGTCGTATGGCAGGAGATGCTGCCCGGTGACGACGGACTTATAAGCCCTATGCTGCAGGGGCAGTACGACGTGCTCTACGGCAGCTGGCCTCAAAATTACGACGAGGTCGTGCTCATAGTCGACGAGAACAACGAGGTCTCGGACATGGTGCTGTACGCACTGGGACTCAAGTCCTCGAGCGATATGCTGTCTGCCATGACCGGCTACATGAGCGGCGAGGAGATCGACACGACGAAGCTTGAAAGCTGGAGCTATGCCGACGTCTGCAAAAAGACCTTCAGCCTCATTCTCCCCGCCGACTGCTGGCAGAAGGATCCCGAGACAGGCGAATATAAGGACATAAGCAGCGACGAGCTCGGCCTCAAGACGCTGTACTCAAACGGTATTCAGCTCAAGATAGTCGGCGTTGTCCGCCAAAGCGAGGATGCCGTTACCGGAATGATGAACGGTGCTATCGGATATACCAACGCGCTTACAAAATATGTTGTCGAGCAGACGGCGCAAAAGCCCATGGTAAAGCAGCAGCTTGAGGATAAGCAGCACGATGTCATCACCGGTCTGCCGTTTAAGGAGACAGACAAAATCCTCTCCGCAGATGAGATCAAAAAGGCCGTGCAGGACTACTGCGCGGGCATAGACCAGGCAAAAAAGGCCGAGCTTTACATCGGCTACATGTCACTCGCGCCGGATTCGTATGTTGATTCCGTGATCGACGGGCAGCTCAGCGGCGTATCGCGTGAGGATATTGAAAAGCAGGTCGTTGAAAAATACCCGGAATATGCCGATATGCTCAGCGCCATGGACGACGACACGCTGATGAGCTACATGCGCGAGATGATGACCGAGCAGGTAAAGAAGGCCTATGCCGACGAGGTAAAAAAGCAGATGAGCCAGCTCTCGACCGCTTCCCTTGCCGAGGCCTTTGACAAGTGCTATCTCACCGACGCGGGCTACAAGCTCATTTACGATGATCTAATGCCGGAGACCTTCTCGAGCTCGAGCTATGATAAAAACCTGCGCACTCTCGGCTATGTCGATCTTGACTCCCCCTCGGGCGTGAACATTTACGTCTCGACCTTCGCGGCAAAGGATGCCGTCGCCGAGGTGATAGAGGAATATAACGACACTGTCGATCCCGAGGATCAGATAAGCTACACCGATTACGTTGCGCTCATCATGAGCTCCGTCACGACGATCATTGATGTTATATCCTACGTTCTCATCGCATTCGTTGCGATAAGTCTCGTCGTTTCGAGCATAATGATAGGCATCATAACCTATATAAGCGTCCTTGAGCGAACGAAGGAGATCGGTATACTGCGTGCCATCGGCGCTTCGAAGAAGGATATATCCAGCGTGTTTAACGCCGAGACCGTCATTGTAGGCTTCGGAGCCGGACTTATCGGCATACTGGCAACGATACTGCTGTGTATCCCGATAAACGCCATCGTCCATCACCTGACGGGCATTTACTCCATTAACGCCGTGCTGCCGCCGCTGGCCGCTATTGCGCTTATTGCCATCAGCATGCTTTTGACGGTCATCGCCGGCCTCATACCCTCGCGTGTCGCGGCAAACAAGGATCCCGTCGTCGCACTGCGAACCGAATAAAACCGAAAGCACGTTTCGTTTGAAGCGTGCTTTTACATAATAAAATACATATCAAAAAGCCACGCCGAGAGGCGTGGCTTTTAAGCTTACTTGTGGAGCATGGTGTACGCCTTTTCACGGGCGATGGCACGCTGGAGGGAGAGCTCAGCTCGCTTGAGATCTATGTCGGCCGCACGGGACTCTATGCGCTGACGTGCTCTTCGTTCGGATGCCTGAGCACGGGCAAGATCAATAGTCTCCGCTCTTTCTGCCGTACGGGCAAGCAGGATGACCTCGTTATCAGCAACGCTGAGCACTCCGCCGCTTACTGCGGCAAAGTGGTCTGCTCCTTCGGAAACGTACTTAACAACGCCTTCATTGAGTGCGCCAATCATCGGCGCATGATCTGCCAATACTCCGACATCGCCATCAGTAAGCGGAATCAGCGCATAGCTTGCCATCGCGTCACACACTACGCCGTCGGCCGTTGTGATCTGAAAATGGATCTTATCTGCCATAGCTCATTACCCAAGCTGATCGCGCTTTGCGATGACGTCGTCTATCGTGCCGCACAACAGGAAAGCCTGCTCCGGAATATCGTCGCATTCTCCGCCGAGTATTGCCTGGAAGCTGCGGATTGTGTCCTCAAGCTTTACGTACTTGCCCTTAATGCCTGTGAAGTTCTCTGCAACGTGGAACGGCTGCGAGAGGAAGCGCTGTATCCTTCTTGCGCGGTTTACCGTAGCCTTATCCTCAACGCTCAGCTCGTCCATACCGAGAACTGCAATAATGTCCTGCAGCTCCTTGTACTTCTGAAGCACTGCCTGCACAGCACGTGCGGTATCGTAATGCTCCTTTCCGAGGATGTTCGGATCGAGTATTCTCGATGTTGACTCCAGAGGATCGACTGCGGGATAAATGCCGAGCTCGGATATGCTTCTGGACAGAACGGTAGTTGCGTCAAGGTGAGCAAACGCCGTTGCCGGAGCCGGGTCAGTGAGATCGTCGGCAGGAACATAGATAGCCTGTACCGAGGTGACGGAGCCGTTGCGCGTGGAGGTTATGCGCTCCTGCAAAGAGCCCATCTCGGTTGCCAGCGTCGGCTGGTAGCCGACGGCGGAGGGCATACGTCCCAGCAGCGCCGAGACCTCAGATCCTGCCTGCGTGAATCTGAATATATTATCGATAAACAGCAGAACGTCCTGACCGGACTCGTCACGGAAGTTCTCCGCAATCGTAAGACCCGACAGGGGAACGCGCAGACGCGCTCCGGGCGGCTCGTTCATCTGGCCGAACACCAGCGCCGTCTTGTTTATAACGCCCGATTCGTTCATCTCGTGCCAAAGGTCGTTGCCCTCACGGCTGCGCTCGCCGACGCCGGCGAAAACGGAGTAGCCGCCATGCTCGTATGCGACGTTGCGGATAAGCTCCATTATGAGAACCGTCTTACCGACGCCCGCACCGCCGAACAGGCCGATCTTGCCGCCCTTGGAATAAGGTGCAAGCAGATCGACGACCTTGATGCCGGTCTCGAGAATCTCGGTTGAGGGGGCTATATCCGTAAAAGCGGGAGCTTCACGGTGTATGGGCATATACTCCTCGGCATTGACCGGCCCCTGACCGTCTATGGGGTCGCCGACGACGTTGAACATGCGGCCCAGCGTCGCTTCGCCGACGGGCATCTTTATCGGTGCGCCAGTATCGACTGCCGCGCAGCCGCGGGAAAGACCGTCGGTCGAAAACAGAGATACACACCTTACACTGTTATCGCCTACATGCTGAACGACCTCCATTACAATCTTGCGGTCTTTAAGCTTTACCTCGATTGCATTGTAGATATCCGGTATTTTGCCGGAGGGAAACTGGACATCGACTACAGGGCCTATTACCCTTCGGATTATTCCGTTTTCCATTAACATACCTCCTTTTTTAAGGGGTTTAAGCAATTACTGTTTTTTCTTTTTAAGTGCAGCGGCGCCGCCGACAATCTCGGTAATCTCTGTCGTGATGGCAGCCTGACGCGCACGGTTGAGTTTAAGATCGAGCTGTGCGATGAGCGTCTTGGTGCTGTCGGACGCGGCGGTCATAGCCGTCATTCGCGCCGAGTGTTCGCCGCACTTTGAGTCAAGCAATACGCTCATTATCTTGTTATTGAGATAGAGCTGCATGACGCTCTCAAGAACGCTGTCAGTGTCCGGCTCGAATATAAATATCCTGCCCGGCCCCTTCTTATGTTCGCTCTTTTCCGGCACCGCCGGGAGATACTGAACGTTCATCGGATCCTGACGAAGAGCCGTGACGTAGTGCTGGTAGATAAGGTGCACCTCGTCATACTCGCCGCTTGTGTACAGGCTCTTAAGATAATCAGCTACCTCGAGCGCTTCGTCTATATTCGGCGTATCGCTCAGCTCGGAGAATGTCTTTACGACTTTGAGACTGCTGTTTGCCAACACATCCTTACCCCATCGGCCGCAGACAACAAGGCCGTAATCCTTGCCCGACTGTTTTATGACGGAGTTCGCATAGTGAAGGATCGAGCTGTTATACGCTCCGCAAAGGCCGCGGTTGCCCAAAAACAGGACGTAGCAAACCTTCTTCACCTCTTTATGAGGCTTTATGAAGCAATTTTCCGGCACCGACGAGGACGACAGCAGCGTGTCCATGACCTCCTGGCTTTTTTCCGAGAAGGGACGCATGGCCTGCATACCGCTCTGTGTCCTGCGCAGCTTCGACACCGCGACCATTTTCATGGCCTTGGTTATCTGCTCGGTATTCTTCACACTCTTTATTCGCGTGCGTATTGCCCGCATATTAGCCATTTATGTCCCTCCCTTCTTTATTTTTCAGAAAGTCTTCTTGAAGTTTACGATACATTCTTTAAGCTTTGCCTGCTGCTCGGCGCTCAGCTTCCTGCCGCTGAGCACTTCATCCCGGAGCTCAGGATAGCTGCGGTTTACATAATCTATTAACTCAGACTCGAAACGCGCAACATCCGAAAGCTCGAGATCATCTGCATAGCCCTCGGAGACCGCAAATATTGCGACCACCTGATCGGCAGCGCTCATGGGGGCGTACTGACCCTGCTTGAGGACTTCGGTCATGCGTGCGCCGCGATGCAGCGTATCGCGCGTGGACTTATCCAGATCGGAGCCGAACTGTGCAAACGATGCAAGCTCACGGTACTGAGCAAGATCGACACGCAGACGGCCTGCGACCTGCTTCATTGCGCCGAGCTGTGCCGCACCGCCGACACGGGATACCGACAGACCGACGTTTATTGCCGGACGAATGCCGGAGTGGAACAGATCGCTTTCGAGGAATATCTGACCATCGGTGATGGAAATAACGTTTGTCGGGATATATGCCGAGATATCTCCCGCCTGCGTCTCTATGATGGGCAGTGCAGTCATGCTGCCGCCGCCGGACTCCTCATTGAGTCGTGCCGCACGCTCAAGAAGCCTCGAGTGCAGATAGAAAACATCGCCGGGGTATGCTTCGCGTCCGGGCGGTCTCTGAAGCAGCAGAGAAAGCTCGCGGTAAGCGGTGGCCTGCTTGCTCAGGTCATCGTATATTATGAGGACGTCTTTGCCCTTGTACATGAAGTACTCGCCCATTGCGGCGCCCGCGTAAGGCGCTATATACAGCATCGGTGCGGGCTCGGAGGCCGTTGCCGCAACTACGATGGTGTAATCCATCGCGCCGTGGCTGCGCAGCTTTTCTACGACGCCGGCAACGGTCGATTCCTTCTGGCCGATGGCGACGTAGATGCAGATAACGTCCTTGCCCTTCTGATTGATGATGGCGTCAAGCGCAATTGCGGTCTTGCCGGTCTGACGGTCGCCGATGATGAGCTCACGCTGGCCGCGGCCGATAGGAACGAGCGCATCGATGGCCTTGAGTCCGGTCTGCATTGGCACGGATACCGGCCGTCTCGAAAGGACGCTCGGAGCCGGACTCTCGACCGGGCGGAAGGAGTCGGTCTTGACGGGACCCTTGCCGTCGATCGGGCTGCCCATAGCATCGACCACGCGGCCGACAAGGGCTTCACCGACAGGTACCTCGACGATACGGCCGGTGCGACGGACGCTGTCGCCCTCCTGCAGATGGCCGAACGGACCGAGCAGGACGACACCGACATTGTTCTTGTCCAGATCCTGTACCATGCCCTTGAGCCCGCCGGGGAATTCAAGCATCTCGCCCGCCATGACATCGGCAAGGCCGGATACGCGGCAGATACCGTCGCCGAGGGTGAGGACAGTGCCTGTCTGGAACACGTCTATATCGCCGTTTACCTTTTCAAGCTGCTGCTTGATACCGTCGGCGATAGATCTCATCTGACTGTCGCTCTGGCGGGTGTTGTCTTCAACATCCTGGCTGAGCCTGTCGAGCGTGTGCGCGAGCGTTCCGTCATACACGGTATCGCCCACCTGCATACGCACACCGCCTATTACATCCGTATCGACCTCGTTATGGCATGAGATAAAGGTCTCGCATATGATCTGCGTGAGCTTCTTCATTTCATCGTCGCTCAGCGGCTGCGCGCTCTTTATTGAAATGTCAAGTTTTTTAAGTTCGTTCATGTTCAAAATGTCACTCGGCATTGCCGATACCAATTCTTTTATTTGTTCTATAAACTTATCGTTCAGCGCCTGCTTGGAATTCTCAAAGCTGCCGCTGCGAAGCACCTCTGCCGTTATCTCCGCCACACGGCGCACTGCGTCGGACGACACTCTGTCGCGCATCTGAGCCATGAGCTGGTCTTCGCTTTTTTCGGCGTTTGCGAGGATGCTTTTCGCTTCCTCCTCGCCGGAGGCCGCTATTGCCTCGCCGTCGGCCTTAGCCTGTGCCTCGGCATCCTTGAGAAGCTGCTGCTTGCGCTCTTCGTTTTCGGCTCGGACTTTGTCGATATCCGCACCGAGGGCTTTGGCCTGAGCCTTGGCCTTTTCGGAGCTTTCTATCTCATCGCCTATCCCGCGCCTGCGGCTGCCGAACATCTTGTCGAAAAGATTCATCTTTCGGCAGATGAGGTACAGAGCGCCAAACAGTATGATAAAGTTAACTATCTTCCATAAGATTTCCACTTGAGAACTATCCCTCCTTTCCTGTAATTCCTGTTATACATTGGGATCATTCCTTGCTCTTGCCTACACATTCGTCTATTAGCGCCTTGTTATCCTCGGCGCCGCTGCCGACCAATCGGTCTGACAGGAGCGTTACCAGCTCGGACATGCTGCCGTCAATTTCATTGACCGCTGCCTGCTCCTCACTTTTTACGCGCTCGCGAACTTTTTTATGAAGCTGCTCAGCCTCGGCATGGGCGGCGCTGAGTGCCTCACCCTTTGCCTTTTCCGCATCGCTGCGTGCGGCGTTTATTACGCCTCTCGCAGCGGCACCGGTCTGCGCAAGCTCCTGTGCAAGCTGAGCCTTGTTCTCCTCAAGTGCCGCCTCGGCATTTTTGCCCTCGGCAAGTCCCGCGTCTATACGCGCCTTGCGCGCATCCATGAAGCTCAGGACAGGCTTGAGCAGTATCTTGTTCAACAGGAACATAAACAGGAAGAAGCTGATAATAGTCAGTATGAATTCAGGTACACTGATCTGAAGTCCTACTATATCTAAAATCAATACGGTCTCCCCCTTTCAAGATGTCTTTCTTTTCAATTACATCTTGGCAATAAGCATGAATGCGATGACCAGGCCGTAGATTGCCAGCGCTTCCATAAAGCCCATTGCGAGGATCATGACAGACTGGAGCTGACCCTTCATATCCGGCTGACGCGCCATGCCCTCAAGCGCCTTTGACGCTGCAAGACCCTGACCGATGCCGACGCCTATCGTGCTCAGGCCGATGGCCAGCGCTACGCCTATTGCGATAAGACCCTGTGCTATTGACATTTGTGTTTCCTCCTATAATTGTGTATGTGTTTACTGATTTATTCTTCGTCCTCGGTCGCTTCGTTTATAAATACCGCAAGCAGCATCGTAAAGACCATTGCCTGGATGAAGCAGAACAGAAGACTCAGTATATGCATGACTATGGGCAGGCCCACGGGGAACAGGCCAAACAGCGTTTCCGCCGCCAGCTCCTCACCGTAGATATTACCGTACAGTCGTAATGCCATGGACAGCGGACGCGTGAACTGCTCCAGGATGAGAATCGGGAACAGGAACGCAAAGGGCTTGAAGAATGTGCCCAGATATTTGCCGACACCGTGCTTTTTTATGCCCGACGACTGTATTGCCACGAATGAGATCGTCGACAGCGCTGCCGTTACCGTCAGCACCGATGTCGGTACCGTGAACAGCTCACCGGCTCCGGGGATTAACCCTGAGTAGTTGCACACAATGATCAGCACGAAGAACGAAGCAAGCATAGGGAAGTAGTGCCGCGCCTTCTTCTCTCCCAAAACGCCGGAGAAGAAGCTCAGAAGTCCGGACACGGCCATTTCCGCTATGTTTTGCAACGGCCCCGGCACATCCTTCATCTTGCGCGTCGCTATAAAGCAAAACAGCAGGATGAGCGCCATAATGCCCCACATCGAGTAGATAGTCTTCGTCGGCATCAAAAAGTTTTCAAAAAATTCTTTCAATTACTTTCACCTCCGTCCGCATCCCTGCTTTGCGGTTGGGTTTTCTTTACCATGATCCTTAAAAATACCATTCCGCCGACCGACAGGCCGACAGCGGCGGCAATGAGCGTTGCCATCATCGGAAACTCATACGCCTTGCAGATAAAATAGCACGCGGCAAGCGCCGCAGCGTCAAGCAGCAGCCTGAGCATATTAACGCCCATGACAGCCGCCATATCGGACGCATTCATGTTGGCTTTGCTTATGCGCATATTAACATACGCAACGATCAGCCCGAGCGCAGCTCCGCCCAGCACCGGCAAAATATCCACAAGCTCCATGAGTCACTCCGTAAAATCAGATAGCAATTCCAATAACAATTTTATAACATTATTATTTAACACCAAATTAACACGAAATGCAATGCTTTTTTTCGGTTTTTTAAACAGCTTTGATGAATTGCACAATTTCTGCATGTATAATTGCCATTGTTTTTCTTTTATTAAAGCAATGCCATTTTTATCCGCGCCAATTCCTTGTTCCGTTTAAACACTTGCCGACATTTTATATATCTGATATACTTATTTTTAAATATGTAAAGGAGGTGCGTTATGGAGACATTAATCATTATCGGGATCGTTCTCGCAGTCGCTGCGACAATATTTATCTGCGTCAGGGTGCTGCCGAAAAAGTATGACGGCAGGCTCGACAGTAAATTTTTGCAGTTTCTGCACGACTTTTTCAACTTTAAGACCTTTTACATCGAAGCGCTGACCAAATTCATTTTTGTTCTGCTGACATGTCTGTGTATATTCGTCGGCTTCCTGCTCATGTTCGGAAAATTTGAATACTACGGATATTTCGGCATGACATTCACACAGAGCACGTTCCTGTATGGACTCGGTATCATGCTGCTGGGACCGCTCGTTCTGCGGGTGACGTATGAGTTCGTTATGATGGCGATACTGCTTGTGCAGAATGTTATCGACATAAACCGCAAAATGAAGGCTCCTGCGGCCACTGCTGCAGCCTTTGCCCCGGCTGATAACGAAGCCGAAGAATAAAACGAAAATCACCCCGCCGCTCGGTGGGGTGATTTTCTTACACTATGCTCAGGCCGAGCAGAGATATCAGCAGCGGTATGGTGAACATTGAAAGCACCGTGCCGACAAAGATCGTTTCCGAGGCTTCAACGCCGTCGCGGCCGTAGTCCATGCCGAGAATGGCGCAGATGACCGCCGGAGGGCAGGCCGCGACAATGACGATAGAGCCGAGCATGACGATATCCGTTATGAAAAAGCGCAGCACGAACCACACCGCTATCGGCGCAACGAGAAGACGCATAAAATTCATGCCGTAAATGCGCGGATGGATAAATGCGTCCTTTATAGAGACGTTGCCGAGCGACAGACCAATGCACATCATTGAAAGCGGGATGCAGGCATCGGAAAGCATACCTGCAACATCCTCGACTATCAGCGGCATAGGGATCTCGAACACGAAGATCACCGTTGCTATCACTGTTGCGATTATCGGCACGTTTATCATGCTCTTGAGATTAAGCTTTTCCTTCTTGTCGCTGCCGTGCTGAAGGAACATAACGCCTACGGTGTACAGCAATATATTAAAAGGTATATTGCCGAGAGAGGCGAAGAATATTGCATTCTCGCCGTAGACCGCGGCTATGACGGGCACACCCATGAAGCCGAGGTTTGAAAAGCTCGTAACGAGGCGGTACATGCCCTTATCGCCGCCCTTTATGCGCATCGCGGCGGGAGTTATGTATCCGACGGCAAGGCAGATAAGCTGCATGACGGCGAGCATGCCTATGCCGAAGAGCATGTCCCCCTTGGTCATGTCAAGGTCCTTGTTTATGACAGACGAGAGTATCATGCCGGCAAGGAACACGTTCATGACCATTTTGCTCAGGCCCTTGTTGAACTCAGGGCCTACGAGCCTGATTTTTGCGCACATGTATCCAAGCGCCAGGATGATGACAAGCAGCGCCATTTTTTCAAATATAACAAGCATTTTCGGTATTCCTCAAGCTAAAAGCTGATCATGAGCTTTGCTATCTCAAAGTAAATGAGCAGCGAGACAGCGTCGGTGATTGTGGATATCAGGGGATTTGCCATGACCGCCGGGTCAACTCCGAGCTTCTCGGCCACGATTGGCAGAACGCTGCCGACGACTTTTGCGAATATGACGATAAAAACGATGGCAAGGCTGACGACGGCAGCAACGGTGAGCGTTACACCGTCATTGTTTAAAAGCATTCTGTCCACCAGCAGCATTTTGACGAAATTGACCGCCGCGAGCGTCACGCCGCAGAGTATCGCAACTCTGAATTCCTTCCATATTACCCTGCCGACATCCTCGGGCTCGGTATCGCCCAGGGAAATGCTTCGTATGACGGCGGTGGAGGCCTGCGCACCGGAGTTTCCGCCAGTGCCCATCAGCATGGGAATAAAGCCTATAAGTACGGCTTGAACTGCAAGTGCATCCTCAAAGGAGTTTATTATCATGCTCGTAAACGTCGCCGAGAGCATTAGGAACATAAGCCACGGAACGCGGCGCTTCCACATATCCCAGGTACTGGTGCGTGAATACGGCTTATCCGAAGGCGTCATTGCGGCCATGATCTCGAAGTCCTCGGTGGCCTCGGCTTCCATGACGTCGATTACGTCGTCGACGGTGACGATGCCGACGAGGCGGCCTTCCTTATCGACGACGGGCAGAGCCATGAGGTCGTAGTTCGAGATCTTCTCCGCCGCCTCCTCCTGATCATCGTGCGTCATGCAGAATACGACGTTCGTATCCATGATATCCTCGATGACCGTTTCATCGTCTGAAAGCAGCAGATCCTTTACAGACAGAACGCCCTCGAGCTTACGGTCGGCAGAGGTGACAAAGCAAGTGTATATAGTCTCCTTATCCTCGCCTATCCTTCGTATGCGTGCAATGGATTCGCGCACGTTCATGTATTTTTTAAGATCCACGAACTCGGCAGTCATAATGCTTCCTGCCGAATTCTCAGGGTAGTTGAGATACTGATTTATAAGCCGGCGTGTCTCCGGCGTCGCCGTGCGCATGACACGCTTTACAACGTTTGCCGGAAGCTCCTCCATCATGTCGACTGCGTCGTCAACATACAGCTCTTCAATTATCGCCGACAGCTCGGAGTCGGTGATGGAGTTTATTATCTGCTCCTGCTCGGGCGAATCGAAATTGGCAAAAACGTCGGCCGCCGTCTCCTTGGACAAAAGTCTGAACACCATCGGCATGCGGTTATCGCCGATCTCGGACAGAAACTCCGCCACGTCGAACTCGTTCATGTCCTCAAGGCGGAGCTGGAGCTCCTTCATTCGCCGCTCATTGAGAAGCTGCATGAGCTCGTCGGCCTGCTTTAAGCGCTTTGCCTCAAAGTCCATATTCTCCATGTTATCCATTGCGGAGCCTCCTTTTCACATTTTTACTCGCAAGGTTACTTTCCGAGATACTCGGCTTGCTCCTTACTGAGCGTATCGATACCGACGCCCATGGCCTTGAGCTTGCATCTTGCGACCTCGTAATCTATCTCTCGAGGAACGGAAACGACGTCGGCAGCGAGTCTGCCGCGGTTATCTGCAAGATATTTTGCCGACAGTGCCTGGATGGCAAAGCTCATATCCATAATCTCCGCCGGGTGGCCGTCGGCTGCGGCAAGATTAACGAGTCTGCCTTCTGCTATGGTGAAAAGCGTTTTCCCGTCGGGCATGACATATCCCTGTATATTATGGCGCGCTTCATATTTTTTAACGGCCGTTTTTTCGAGAGCCTCCATATCGACCTCGACATTGAAGTGACCGGCGTTGCTGAGTATCGCGCCGTCCTTCATGAGAGGGAAGTGCTCTGCGGTTATGATATCTCTGCCGCCGGTGACGGTGCAGAAGATATCGCCGATCCTCGCGGCCTCGGCCATGGGCATGACCTCGTATCCGTCCATAACGGCCTCGAGTGCGCGGATGGGATCGGTTTCGGTCACGATGACCTTTGCGCCCAGTCCCTTGGCTCTGAGCGATACACCCTTTCCGCACCAGCCGTAGCCGGAAATGACAACGTACTTGCCGGCAATGATGAGGTTCGTCGTGCGGCAGATGCCGTCCCACACGCTCTGACCCGTGCCGTAGCGGTTATCGAACATATGCTTGCAGTCTGCATCGTTTACCATGACCATCGGGAAGCGCAGAGCGCCGGCGGCGGACATAATGCGCAGGCGGTTTATGCCCGTTGTAGTCTCCTCGCAGCCTCCGATAACGCCGGGGATGAGATGCGAGAATTCCTCGTGCATGAGGTGGACAAGGTCGCCGCCGTCGTCGATTATTATATTCGGGCCTATCCTGAGCACCTCGCGCAGGCAGTCTTCGTACTGCTTTTCCGTGCAGCCGTACTCGGCAAAGACGTTCATGCCGCCGGCAGCCAGCGCCGCCGCGACGTCATCCTGCGTTGAGAGAGGATTGGAGCCCGTGACGTACATTTCCGCTCCGCCGAGCTCCATGACCCGGCACAGATAAGCGGTTTTTGCCTCAAGATGGACGGAAAGCGCAACCTTTAGCCCCTTAAAGGGCTTTTCATCGGCAAAGCGGCGGCCGATGCCGCGCAGCACGGGCATATTGCGCTCGACCCAGTTTATTTTCATCTCGCCGGAAGGTGCGAGGCTTATGTCTTTAATGATGCTCATAAATTGACCCCCTTTTTCACAAAACAACTCATTTTAACACTATAATTTAATATTCGCAAGTGTTGAAAGGGCATGCCGCACATGATATAATTTATGCAATTGCAGTCATATGTCTGTATATCAACACAAAAACCGCGTTTTTGAAAGGAATAAGCACTATGGGACTCATAAGAGCCGGCGCAGGAGCACTCGGCGGAACTATTGCCGACCAGTGGAAGGAGTTTTTCTGCTGTGACGCGATCGATAAGGACACGCTCGTTGTTAAAGGCGTAAAGCGCATCACCTCGCGCTCGTCCAACACCAGGGGAAACGATAACATCATTTCAAACGGCTCGGGCATAGCCGTCGCCGACGGTCAGTGCATGATAATCGTCGAGCAGGGCAAGGTCGTCGAGGTCTGCGCAGAGCCCGGCGAATTTATTTACGATGCCTCCACGGAGCCGAGCATCTTTTCCGGCTCTCTCGGTAAGGCGATATTAGACACCTTCAGGATAATAGGCAAGCGCTTTACCTTCGGCGGCGACACCGCCAAGGATCAGCGCGTTTACTATTTTAATACCAAGGAGATCGTCGATAACAAGTTCGGGACGGCTACACCGATCCCTTTCCGCGTCGTCGACAGCCGCGTAGGTCTTGACCTCGATACGGGCGTCAGATGCAACGGCGTGTATTCCTACAAAATAACAAATCCACTGCTGTTTTACACCAATGTCTGCGGCAATGTCGAGCAGGACTATGAGCGCTCGGAGATAGACTCTCAGCTCAAGGCTGAATTTGTCAGTGCTCTTCAGCCTGCATTTTCAAAGCTCTCGGACATGGAGATGCGCCCTAATCAGATCCCTGCACACACGATGGAGCTGTGCGACCTGATGAACGAAACGCTCACGCGCAAATGGTCTGAAACTCGCGGCATAAGCGTTGTCTCCATTGCCATGAATCCCGTCAGCATCCCCGATGAGGACGCGGAGTCCATAAAGAAGCTCCAGCGTGCGGCAGCGCTTTCAAATCCTGCCCTCGCGGCGGGCGCTCTCACCGGCGCTCAGGCCGACGCGATGCGCACAGCGGCGGCAAACACCGGCGGCGCAATGACGGGCTTCATGGGCATGGGTATGGCGGCAAACGCCGGCGGCGTGAACGCTCAGGCGCTGTACGGCATGGCGGCCGAGCAGAAGGCGGCCGCCGCTCAGCAGAATGCAAGCTCATGGATCTGCTCCTGCGGCGCGGTAAACGAGGACAGCTTCTGCTCCGAGTGCGGCAAGCCCAGACCCGCCGGCGCTCCGATATACAGATGTGACAAATGCGGCTGGGAGTCTGTGAATCCCGCGCATCCTCCGAAATTCTGCCCTAAATGCGGCAAAGCGCTCAACGGCAGCAACCTTATTTGATGCCCATGGAAACTGAAAGCTTACTTCAATATAAATGTCCCTGCTGCGGCGGATTTATTTCCTACGATATCAGCTCGAGCAAAATGAAATGCCCCTACTGTGACACCGAATTTGACCTTGAAACGCTCAAAAGCTACGACGAGGGACTTAAAAACGATAAGCCCGACGACATGAACTGGATATCCGAGGACGGCAAGGAGCATTTTGAAGACGATTCCGATGGCATAGGAGTTTACGTCTGCAGTAGCTGCGGCGGCGAAATAATCGCCGACGAGACCACCTCGGCGACGAGCTGCCCCTTCTGCGGCAACCCCACCATCTTTAAATCCAGACTGTCGGGCGAATTAAAGCCGGACTATATCATTCCCTTCAAGCTCGATAAAAAGGCCGCCAAGGAGGCGCTCAAAAAGCATATGAGCGGCAAAAAGCTCCTGCCCAAGGTCTTTAAAAGCGAAAACCACATCGACGAGGTCAAGGGCGTGTACGTTCCGTTCTGGCTGTTTGACACGGACGCCTCCGCCGAGGCTCGATACCGCGCAACGAAAACGCGCTTCTGGTCCGACGGCAATTACGACTATACCGAGACGAGCCACTACAGTCTGCTGCGCAGCGGCAGCATGGGCTTTGAACATATCCCGGTCGACGGCTCGCGGAAAATGCCGGATGATCTTATGGAATCGCTCGAGCCCTTCGATTTCAGCGAGGCTGTCGATTTTCAGACCGCATACCTGTCCGGCTATCTTGCCGATAAGTACGACGTACCGGCCGATGAGTGCAACAAGAGAGCCAACGAGCGTGTAAAGCACAGCTCGGATATCGCCCTGCGCAGCACCGTGGCCGGCTATGATTCCGTCGTTCCCGAGAATGTTTCGGTGCAGTTTTCAGGCGGAAAAAAGCACTATGCCCTCTACCCCGTATGGCTTCTCAATACTACATGGAACGGAAATAAATACACCTTTGCCATGAACGGTCAGACCGGCAAATTCGTCGGCGACCTGCCGATCGACAAGAGCGTTTACCGGAAGTACTTCGGCGGCATCTTTGCCGCGGGCTCGGTCATAGCCTACGCTATAGAGCTTCTGCTGTTTCATTGAGGGGGGGGAGGCGCACCATGAATAAGAGAGTTTTATCCGTTCTTCTTGCGCTCATGCTCTGCCTTGCGCTCATCCCGACGGTTTTTGCCGACAGCTCCAAAAGCACTGTTTACGATCGGGAAAACCTTTTCGGTGACGCGGACACGGATATGCTCAACGCAAGGCTTGCAGAGCTGTGCAATACATACAATGTCGATGTCGCCATAGTGACCGCGCCTTCGCTCGACGGCAAGACCGCTCAGGAATATGCCGATGATTTTTACGATGAAAACGGCATCGGTCAGGGTAATACCAAGGGCGGCATACTGCTCATGATAAGCTCCGCCGAGCGCAAGTGGGCAATATCCACAGCCGGCTACGCTATCTATGCTTTCACAGACAGCGATCTGGAATATATTTCGGACAATTTCGTGTCCTGTCTGTCCGACGGCGACTGGTACAGTGCGTGCACAAGCTTTATAAGCGACTGCGGCCCATGCCTCGTCGCGGCGGAGGATGACGATCAGCCCTACGATCCCGACGGCTTTGACAACGACTACGACGATGATTATGAGCCCATCGGAACGGGCGGCTATTTCAGTATTGCATGGCTCGGTATGGCACTCATCGTCGGGCTTTTCGCCGCATTCATCGGTATGAGAGTAATGAAGAGCGGCATGAAGTCTGTTTCCATGCGTAAATCGGCCGCCGACTATCTGCGGGCCGGCAGCTTCAAGCCCGGCAGGCAGCAGGATCTTTTCCTGTACCACACCGTCACCATGACAGCAAGACCCAAAAACAACGATAACGACGACGGCCATCACGGCGGCGTCGGCTCGGGCGGCAACTTCAGCAGCACGCATGCTTCGAGCAGCGGCACGACCCACGGAGGGAGAAGCGGCTCGTTCTGATTGAAAATTCAAAATCACAAAAAACGGGGTCAATGCAAATGACCCCGTTTTTTCAGAATATATGCAATATTTTTAACATTTATCTGTCCCTGTAGAATTTGCTACATATTTCATCAGACTGAGCGTCTATAATGTAGTCAAAGGAAATAAGGTAAAGGAGAACACACCACATGGAACTGTATAATGCTCTTATAGAACACACTAACGAGCTTTTGGCCAAGAGCTCGCCCAGGGTCTGGCCGTACAGGGCTGGCAAGGCATGGCCCGATCTCGGCTCGGCGGAGCTGGTGCTTCAGTCGGACGCAGCCTATGAGCTCGGCGCTCTCGGCCTGGGCTCTGCAAACTATATCTGCACTACCACGAGCTCCGATCTCGTAAGCCGCGACGAGGTGCTGCTCTACGGTCCCGACCTCAAGGCCATCAAGAAGGACGTTCCCTTCGCACGAATAGTCCTGCTGCGCGTCGGCGTTCTCGAGGGTGAGGACGAGGAGGTCTACCGTGCGCTCAAGGACATCGAGTTCTGCAAATACCATGTCTACCCCGAGGGCTACATGGTGCGCATGTCGCCGGAGAGCCACCGCGAGCAGGTTCGCGTTTCTAAAAAGGCGATCAAGCGCGGCATTAACTTCGAGCAGGTCGGCTATCGATACATTGAGGCGTACAAAAAAGACCCCAACGTTCTCAATGTAAAGGTAATTTTCATCACCGATCCCACGCTCGACTTCAAGGCGATGCTCGAAAACGCCAAGAAGGCCGACGCTATCACGAGCACGCTGACCCACATCATGGAGGGCCTGCCGACAGACTGCACAGTCTGCCAGCTCAAGGACATCTGCGATGAGGTTGAGGGCATGAAGGAGCTCCACTTCGGCGTAGGCGACAAGGGCACGAACGCAAAGGAGCATCACTGATATTTCAACAAAAACTCCCGTCTGAGGACGGGAGTTTTTGCTTATTCTGCTTTACTCGGCAGCGCGCCGATAGACCTCATAGTACAGCATAGCCAGAGCTTTTCATAGGTTTTTCGGTCGGAAAGATCTACATCCATAATCTCCTCGCACTTTTTTATGCGGTACATTAACGAGTTTCGATGCACATAGAGCTTTGCCGCGGCCTTTGTCATATCACAGCGCTCAAAAATATAGCAGCTGAGCGACTGGCAATAATCGGTGGAATTCTCCTCATCAAAGTCAATAAGCCTCTTGAATTCCGGCACGATGAGGCTCTCGGCAAAAATACTGTCACAGCCATGCCGCAGGATTATTTCCGTGAAGTTATCAAAGAAATAGTTGATGCAGTTTTTGCCGCAGTGATTTATGCCGTATTCGAGGGCCAGACGAGCCTGCTCGATATACGCATCGCGCTTTTCCAAATCGTGAAAAACTCCGCTTGCCCCACAGGTGAATACTGCCTTTTGTGAGGCCTCGGCCTTAATGTCTGAAAGTACATTCTCACGCATCGCATCGGACTTGATGTTCTGAAACAGCAGATACATATCGTCGGACTTGTTGAGATACAGCATCTGAGGATATCTGACCTTGATATTGTTTACTATATTTTGAAGCCTTACGCCGCTTGTGTCGTCGGTGTGCATTGCAACTACCATGTAGCCGGGGGTTAGCCCGACGTTCTTATAAAATGCGGTGTTTGTAAGGAGTTGAATGGGCGCGTCGGTATTCTCGAGTAGTATTCGTGCGGCCACGAGTCTGTCCGGTGCGGCCCCCATCGGCTGACGGCGCAGTTTTCCTCCAAGGAAGATCTCGACCGCCGTTTTTACCGCCGCATTTAGTTTTAGTGCGAAATCAAGCTTTCCATGGTCAAGATACATGACTGAGCAGCAGCCTTCTATGCTGTTGCCGAGATATACCGAGCAGGTAGTCTGAGGGTATTGTGTATTAATACCCCAACTTGCGTCGATTGGCTCACCGGCGGCGGACATCTTATCCGTGAAGCCTTCACCGAAGTAATAGTTGACAACGGTCTCCGGTTCGGCGGCACCTGATGTTACTATGGTCTGCCACAGAGGATCGGGGCAGGGATACGGACCACCGTATGCAATAAGGTGAAAAGCAATGTCCGTAACGATTACGGGCATATTATATCGCAGATATATCTTTTGCAGGAATATATTAAGATCATCAGTGTGCGGCATAAGCTCCATTATATATCGGTAGATATCCTCGCCTAAGCTTTCACTGTATCTGCTGCCCATAATGAAAGATGCCTCCTTTTCATGAAAACGACTGATAATAAATTATCAAATGTCACGCTGTAATTCAAGATTTAAAAATAATTTTGTGCAGCTGCAAAAACAAAGCGCTCATTTTTGTGCAGGATTACGTTGCTTTTTGTAGATATTAATGATATAAATTAAATTTACACTGCTAAGTTAAAAAGCGCTGTCACGCAAAATTGTTATTTCATTAACTTATATTAATAATAATTTATCATATTTATACGCCAAACACCGCAAAGTCCTAAAGAGGCTTCTGCGGTGCTTGGCGTTTTTTCGTGTTAGGGCATGAGGAGTTAACTGTGCAAAAAGCAAAAAACGTGCAGATCGCTTTTGGCGAAACGTAGTTGAAGCACCGCTTTTGCGCGTGATAAAGTCTTAACAAAGGCGGGGCAGAGAACCGAACCCGACGGGGCTCGATAAGCTTATCTGAACTGCGGCGCTTGCAAGGGTCAATAATAATTCGGTTTATCAAGGACAATAAAAAAGGAGAATTAACAATGCAAAAAAGTGGACTCGTAAAGAGCAGCAATTATGCGTGGGTCGTACTTATACTACTCATACTGATGCAGTTTGTGTATGCCGGTCTTACGCTCAGTACCGTAACACTGTATATGGAACCCATCCTCGAAGCGCACCCCGAAGTATCCCGTACCGCGTATGCGCTCACCATCACGCTTAACGGCGGCGCAAACGCCATCATGAGTATATTCTACGGCAAGCTCGTTGAAAAGTTCGGCATGAAGAAGATGATCTCCTTCTGCTCACTGCTTATGATAGCAGGCGTTCTTCTGTATGCAAACGGCACTGTCATCTGGATGTTCTACCTCGCAGCTATACTGCAGGGCATCTCCCTTTGCTTCTGCTCCGGCGCATCCTGCTCGATCATCTTCAGTAAGTGGTTCGCCCACTCTACAGGCACTCTGCTTTCCGCAACCGCTATCGGCTCCGGTCTTGCCGGCGTTATCTTCAGCCCGATAGTCTCCAAGTGGATCGGCACAATCGGCTGGACCGCATCTCTGTATATCAACTGCGCAGTAGTCGTATTCACAGCGATCGTTCTCATAGTGTTCCTCAAGGACAGCCCCGAGAAGTACGGCGTTAAGCCCATGTGGAACGACAAGGTCAAGATCGCCGACGAGAGCGGCGCGATCATTCCTTACGGTGTGACCGCAAAAGAAGCATACAAGTCCGTCCAATTCTGGTGCGGCACTATCGGCATCGGTCTGTTCGGACTCATTATCTACGGCGCAATCTGCAACATCGCGATTTTCTCTTCCGACCTCGGCTATGACGGCGGCGTTATGCTCTCTATCATGTACGCTGCAAACATCATTCTTCAGCTCCCGTTCGGTATCCTGGCAGACAAGCTCGGCATCCGCACATGCATGGTCGCATACTCGATCATGGCCATCGCTTCCGTTTTCATCTACGCGACCGCTCCGGCGCTCGGCATGATGTATGTCGGCACTGTTCTGCTCGGCGGCTCGTTCTGCATCCTCAAGGCAACTCTCCCTGTTTATACCCTGCAGGTCTTCGGCAACCGCGCTCAGGGCCAGATCATGGGCATCATGATTGCGGTCATGAACTGCGGAGTTGCATTCGGTATGCCGGTTCTCAACGCGGCATATGACATCACCGGCTCTTACAGCGGCATGTTCAAACTCTTCGGCTTCCTCGGCATCGTTTTGGCCGTCATGATCTTCGTCGGCTGCAAGCCCATGAAGAAGGTCGTTGACGAGAAAAAGGCCATCGAAACCGGCACAAACGCCTGATATCCCACAAATTCGCGGTCGGCTCTTACTAAACGAGCCGGCTGCGGAAGCAGTAAAAAAATATAGAACTAACAAGTAAAGGAGTAAATATAACAATGGAAAAGAAAGACTACAGTCCTCTATTTACACCGTTCAAAATAGGCAAGATGGAGATCAAAAACCGTCTCGTCCTTTCCCCGATGGGACATAACGCATCCCTTCCTTACGGCGCAAAGTCCGACTGGGAGATCGACTACTTTGAAGAGCGTGCAAGAGGCGGCGTCGGCATGATAATCACCGGCTGCACTCCCCTTACCGAGAAGATCGCCCAGGGCTCTCACGAAGGCACACTTGACAGCGATATCCCCATCCCGGCATACACCGACCTTGTAGAGAGAGTCCACCGCTGGGGTGCAAAGATCTGTCTCCAGATGACTCCGGGCACCGGCCGCAACGGCTATCCCAATGAGTTCGGCGATAAGCTCGTATCCTCCTGCGAGCAGCCCACATTCTTCAGACCCGACGTTCTGACTCGCGCAATGACCGTTGAGGAGATCAAAGAACTCCAGGAGACCTTCAAATATGCAGCAGGCGTTGCGCGTGACGCAGGCTTTGACGCTATAGAGATCCATGCTCACGCAGGCTATCTCATAGACCAGTTTATGTCCAAGGTCTTTAACCGCCGCACCGATGAGTACGGCGGTTCAGCGGAAAACCGCACCCGCTTTGCCCGCGAGATGGTTGAGGCTGTCCGCTCCGTCGTCGGACCGGATATGCCCATTCTGTTCCGCATCGCGCTTGACCACGGCTGGGAGGGCGGCCGTACTTTCGACGAGACAAAGGAGCTTGTCGAGTGGCTCCAGAAGTGCAGCATCGACGCATTCGACGTTGACGCAGGCTCCTACGAGCGCCTTGACTATATCTTTCCGCCGTCCTATCAGGGCCCTGCATGCATGTCGTACGTATGCGACTTTGCACGTGAGAATATCCACAAGCCTATCCTCAACGGCGGTACCCACGATCCCGATACCGCACTCGAACTCATTACCTCCGGCAAGGCCGACTTTGCCATCCTCGGTCGTGCACTTATTGCCGATCCCGATATCCCCAACAAGCTCATCTCCGGCCATCGTGAGGATGTACGTCCCTGCCTGAGGTGCAATGAGGACTGCATCGGACGTATCTGGAATCGCCGCACCAAGATTTCCTGCTCCGTCAACACCCAGGTAGGAGAGGAAAAGGCGTTCAAGATCGAAAAGACCAACGATCCGAAGAATATCGTTGTCATCGGTGCAGGCCCGTCCGGCCTTGAGGCAGCTCGCGTTGCAGCCATCAAGGGACACAAGGTCACCATATATGAAAAGGATGATCACATCGGCGGGACTGCCCGCGTTATCGCAACAGCTTCATTCAAAAACTACATCCGTGCGCTGTTCGAGTGGTACGGTGTACAGATGGAGAAGCTCGGTGTCGAGATAAAGCTTAACACTGAGATCAAAGCAGATGACCCTGTGCTCGAAGCGGCCGACTGGATATTTGTCAGCACCGGTACCGTTCCCGTATGTCCTCCTATCCCCGGCCTTGACGGCAAAAACGTGTTCAATATGTACGAAGTCCATAAGGATCACGGCCTTGTAAAGGGCAACAATATCGTTGTATGCGGAGGCGGCGAGTCCGGCTGTGACGGCGGTTATGAGCTGGCGCTCGACTATGGCAAGAAAGTCACCATCGTTGAGATGGGAGATATTATGGCAAAGGACGCAATGTTCATAAACCGCGACTGCATCTGCGCAAAGATGACCAAGCTCGGCGTTCGTCTGATGACAAAGACCAAGGTTCTCAGCGTTGACGCAAACGGCGTAAACGTTCAGAAAGAGGACGGCAGTACCGAGTATCTGCCTGCCGATACTGTTATCAATGCTCTCGGCATGAAGCCAAGAACGGAGCTTGTCGAGCAGCTCAAGGCAAAGTACTACAATAAGACCATCGCCATGGGCGACAGCGTCAAGATGGGCAAGATCGGCACAGCCGTTCGCAGCGGCTTTTTTGCGGCAATGTCCATAGATCGCTGAAAATTCTGATAATTGTCCATGCCGGATATCCGGCATGGACATATAAAAAGAAAGGAGCAAAACTTTATGAGAGACCTCATTCCATATGAGTTGGAGTATCTTTTCTCCTATGCGGCAGACTGTGACCCCAACTTTGAAGTCTATGACCCGTCCATATTCGGCGGATTCCGACTGACCGGATATATAGTCGGCGGCTGGGTCAAGGGCGATAAGATAAACGGTAAGCTCAAGCCGTTCGGCGGCGACTGGTGTCACGGCACACCCAACGGCACTCAGAATGTAAATGTCCGCGCTACCATCGAAACCGATGACGGCGCAAAGATATACATGCCTTATCAGGGCAGAAACGATATTGGCGGCTACGAGGATGTTCTCAAATACAAGAAGTTCATTTTCCCCGAGCAGGTGCGCAATGCTATCCACTATCAGCTCGAGACCGACGATCCGCGCTACGAATGGCTCAACCATACCTTCTGCATCGGCTTCGGTGTCGCTAAATTCTCCGATCCCGTTGTAGTCCGTTACGATGTGTACGCCGTACGCATTAAGAAGTGAGAAGGGAGAAGGAACAATGTCAAACGATTTGAATAAGACCCGTATAGACCATCTTTTTTCTACGGATATAGAGCTTGACAGTTGGGGCTTTTACCCTTCGGTCGGCGGCGGTGTGCGCGTGAACGCAACACCCAGGGGCGGCGAAGTGTTCAACAAAAGTGAAGTTATCGGCCGTGTTCTGCCCGGCGGCGAGGTTACCCAGCTTCTTCGCTATAACGGGGTTTTCGAGCTTGACGGCCGCATAACGATAAAGCTCAACGACGGAAATCTCGTCTATGTGCCGTATACCGGCAGAGCCGACTTCTGCACCGTTGACGAGATTAAAGAATTTGCCGCAGGAAATATAAGCAGGGGAGTAGATATCTATTTCGCAAGCCCTATTGAGTCTACCGACCCCAAGCTTGATAAGATGTTCACCTTTGCTATCGGCCGCTTGGACGATGCAAAGCAGCCAAGGAAGCTCATGCTCGATATATACGAGTACGAGTGCCTGCCTCTGTGATAAATAAAGGAGAGTACAAATGATGTTTGATCTTCACGGCAGAGTTGCCGTAGTAACGGGAGCATCCAGCGGCCTCGGCAGACAGTTCGCGCTTGCCCTGGCAGGGCAGGGAGCGGACATCGTTCTTCTCGCGCGCCGCATGGAAAAGCTCGAAGCCGTCGCACAGGAAATCAGGGCAAAGGGGGTTAAGTGCCTGCCCGTAAAGTGCGATGTCTGTGATCTTGACGATATAAAGGCAGCGGTCAAGGCAACCATAGACGAGTTCGGTAAGGTTGACATTCTCGTCAATAACGCTGGCGGTGGCCCGTTCTATCCAATAACCGAAACTCCGGACGATTTCTGGCAGCACGGCTTGGACCTTGAGCTTACAGGTGTGTTCCGCTGCATCCGCGAGTTCGGAAAGGAAATGATAAAAGCCGGCTACGGCCGAATCATAAACAACGCGTCTCTGTTCGGCCGTATCGGCACGGGAGAGATCGCGATATCCAACTACTGCGCGGTCAAGGGCGGCGTTGTGAACCTAACTCGCGAGGTCGCCTGCGAGCTGTGCAAGCACGGCATAACCTGCAACTGTGTCTGTCCCGGCTTTTTCCCGTCCGAGTCGAACAGCCCCGAGGCAATGGAGATGCTCGGCCCGTGGATCAACTCCCGCGTGCCCATGGGCAGAGCCGGCGTTGACGGCGAGCTTGACAGCACCATAATTTATCTTGCAGCAGACGAATCGTCCTATGTAAACGGTGCGATAGTCTCCTGCGACGGCGGATGGACCTGCTGCTGAAAAATAACAAGCAACATAAACGGTATTAAATAGAAAGGAACAATTATGGATCTCAAACTTAAGGATAAAGTCGTTCTTATTAACGGCGCAACCGGCGGCATAGGCAGAGCGGTGTGCTTTGCGCTTAAAGCTGAAGGTGCAAAGATCGCACTTTCAGGCCGTGATGCGGACAAAGTAAAGCAGCTCGCAGAAGAACTGGATCTCGGTCCTGACAGACTGTGGACAAACGTTGCCGACGTAACGAATGAAGCGCAGGTCAAGGCATTTGTCGACGGCGCGGTCGCACACTTCGGCCACATCGACTCCGTTTTACCGAACGCGGGCTACGAAGGCAAGTGGGAGTTCAACAATCAAATGAGCAAGGAAAACTTTGATAAGGTTTTCGGAATCAATGTTCTCGGCGTTATGTACATGCTCAAGTACGGCGGCGACGTTCTTGCACAGCAGGGCCACGGCTCGATCGTTATCACCTCATCCATCGGCGGCGTTGTCGGCAGCCCAGGAATGGCTATTTACTGCGCATCCAAACACGCGGTTCAGGGACTTATGAAGTCCGCGGCAAGGGAACTCGGCCCCAAGGGCGTCAATGTCAACAGCGTTAACCCCGACGGTGTCGACACCGGAATGCTTGCGCGCATCGGCGAAAACGCGCTCGGTGACGGCATGAGTGCCAAGGAAAGATACGCAGCCCTCGTTTCCGGCACATACGATAAGCGCGCCGCAACTCCCGAAGAGGTCGCGTACCTCATCCTTTACTACGCATCGCCCTGGGCATCGCACATATTCGGCACCAAGACTGTTATCGACGGCGCAAACGGCGACGGCGAAACTGTAAGACCGTAACAGGCTCAACTCCCGAGCCGACCGCAAATTTTCTTCCCCTTCCTTACCGTATCAGTCGACGCGGCCGCAGCTTCCTTATGTCCTCCCCCTATACTGTTTTAATAAAGCGACAGCTTACCGTTGCGGTCGGCTCCTTAAAATAATAAATGACGTTTATTTCTAATTGCCGCGCCTGACTGATAATTCTTAAAAAATATGACCGCTCAGAAATGAGCGGTTATGTTTTTATATAAGTGTTTTACATAGGTTACATATCTTGTTGTTAATGTGCACAAAAATTTAGATCAATAGTGTACAACATGTCGAAAATGTACAAATAAATTGAAGTTTTATGCTGCAAGTGATAATATAATAACATACAGACTGCGAAGGGAATTATAATGCAGTCAAACGAAACGGGGGAACACAATGAGAGACCTGAAGCATCTAATCTATTTTGAAGGCCTCCTGCAGGAGGCCAACAACGCGCTTGTAAAACAGGCGTGCTCGGAGGGCAAGCTGGCGCTTGCCTACAACTGCTCTTACATACCCGAACCGCTGCTCGACGTTGAGGGCTGCTTCGGCGTAAGACTGCGTGCACCGGGCTGCGTAAACCCGGACCTTGCGACCTATTACATGACAAACCGCTCATGCCCTTATTCCAAGAGCATACTCGAGCGAGCATTTGAAGGCGGATACAATTTCATATCAGCTCTCATAGGTCAGGAATGCTGCACAACGATGAACCGCATGGAGCAGTATTTTGAGTACTGCAAGCTTATTCCCAACGAAAAATTCTTTACCGCATGCATAGACATGCCGATAAAGAAGGGCGACTGGTACGCGGGCTACTTCCGCCGCCAGATTGAAAAGAAGATCATCACTCCTATGCAGGAGACCTACGGCGTAGACTACTCCGAGGATAAGCTCATGGACGCTATCGAGCGCCATAACGAGATCTGCCGCCTCATAACCGAGATAGGCAGCTATCGCAAGCTCGATAACCCGACCATCACAGGCTATGAGTTCCATATCATCCAGCTCGTGACGCTTGCCTGCCCGAAGTACCTCATCGTCGATAAGCTGCGCGAGACAGCCGAGGAGCTCAAGACCCGCGAGCCGGACGATAAGCCAGACTACAGGGCAAAGGTCATGCTCGTAGGCTCCGAGATCGACGATCCGGAGTTTACAAAGCTCGTCGAGATGTGCGGCGCACGCGTCGTCGCCGACCGCTACTGCTTCGGTTCGCTGCCCGGCAGGGAGGAGATAGTCGTCGAGCCCGGACAGAATCCGCTCGATGCGCTGGCGGAGCACTATATGAAGATAAACGAGTGCCCCCGCGCCATGGGTACGGAGAATATCCTTGCCCGCAAGCAGTATCTGTACGATATTGCAAAAGAGTATAAGGCCGACGGCATAATCCTTCAGAATATGAAGTTCTGCGAATACTGGGGCTACGAGCGCGCCATCGCCGCAAAGTGGCTTGCCGAGGGACTGAACGTCCCGTCGGCGATACCCACCTGTCAGATAGAGCGCGACTACGCAAACGCAGCTACCGGTCAGCTCCGCACGAGATTCCAGGCATTCGTAGAATCGCTTGAGATCAAGAAGCTTCAGGCTAATTGAGGAGGGGAACAGCTATGTGGAAAAGAAAAATAAGCATCAAAGAGCAGTACGGCACCCTTGAGCACTTCCTCAAAGGCGACGAGCCCTGCCATTACATTGGCCAGAGATATATTGAGGGCACGAACTTCTATGCCCGCCGCGAGTGGCGCGGAGTCAAGGACACGGCGTTTGCATTTTACAAATGGCTGTGCACATGGGTCAAGATGGCGATATTCGTCATGCACGACCCCATACGCATCGCAAAGGCGTTTTGGAAATACCGCTGGCTGTCGGCATATCTTGCCGCTCCCATGATGGTCGATAAGTGGATCGAGGGAGACCGAGGCGAGGCGCTCAGAGCAGACCTGTATGCGCTCGACTGCATGATCTCCGACTCGACCGACACCCTGTGGAAGAGCCTGCGAGCCGACCGCAGGCTCGGCGAGACCAAGTGGTCTGACATTACCGTTGCGTTTGACTACACTCTGCCCAAGCACATAATCTTCGGCTTCCCCGGCTATTATGCGATAAACATGCAGCAGCACGCGGCGTTCATGCTTCCGCTCATGCGCAAGCAGCTCGGCTGCTACTATGTCGATCAGGCCGTTGCCTGCGGCATACCCGGCGATATGTGCACGCTGCCTCTTGTTGAGGTCGGTGTCGCCGTCGAAAACGAGTATCCCGATATCGGCAACTGCTGGCTGACGACGAACAACCCCTGCGACGCGAACATGATGGATAACACCGCGATGTGGCGCGCCCTGTCCGACGACGGCAAGAAGGCCGTGCATCCGTTCACCACGCCTCTTATGTACGACGATCCCACGACCAAGGAGCTCGGCGTTCACGAGGTATATTCTGCGATAGAGTTTCTCGAGCAGCAGTTCGGCGTTCCGTTTAACTGGGATACCTTCATCGAGCATATCGAGGACACCAACGAATTTAACCGCGGCTCATTAAACCGCTGGGATATCTACGCGAAGAGCGATAACGGCGCGCTCAACTCCGTCGTTCAGGGCCTGTTCCGCATCTACTTCTATCAGCAGGGCGGCACAAAGTACTTCAAGAAGGCCAATAAGAAGATAAACAAGGTCTTTGAAAAGTGCGTGCGCAAGAACATCCACCCGTTCCCGCTCGCGCGTCACCGCGCACTGGCATGGTCCTGCGGCTCGACCTACTATGCCCACGGCGTGCAGTGGCTGTATAACTGCTGGGGCATCATGACCGTTATAAATATGGACTCGCTCACGGGCCACAACATCGTTGACACCACTGACCGCGAGACCATGATGAGCGACATTGCCGACTGGCACGCGAGAACACCCATGCGCACCCACACCGTAGGCGGCAACCGCCACCTCATGCAGATGTGGGAGACCGCGGAGAAGTTCAACTGCGACACCATTATCATGTACGACGATATCGGCTGCAAGGGTATGGCCGGCGCTCAGGGTCTGCTCGAGGAGGAGTTCCACAAGCACCGCGACAGATTCAATATCATCTGGATGCCGCACTCCCTCATGGACTGCCGCATCGTTCCCACGAACGAGGCGCGCAAGACCGTCAACCAGTATATGCAGAGCGTTATGCATGAAGAGCCCATTGACCCGACCCTCGTCGACTTCGACGATGAGATGGGCTGGTAAGAAAGGAGAAGCAGCATGAAGGTTTTGGCTAAAATTATGGGCATGGGCAGCCTTACGCTCGCCGTGCTCTTTGCGGTATACTACTTCAATCTCGATATGCGCCTTATGCGCAGCGTCATCGTGCCCTTCCTCGATAAGCATTATGACAGCGTTAAGCGCGAGCATCTGATCTGAGGAGGCAAAACGATGAGCTATACAAATCACAATATCCTCCCGAGAGCCCTATCCTATGAGGAGAAGGAAAATCGCAAAAAGGGCATTTACGACAGCTTCGCAAACTACCTTGTCTACTGCCCGAAGTGCAAGTACGTCGTAAAGACGAATATGTACATCCAGCGCGCCGAAGCTTATATCGACGAGCTGCACGAGAGAAGAACGGTCTGCCCCAGGTGCGGCGATAACGAGTGGACGCTCGGCTATCCCCTCGGAACGCTCACGGGCTTCGTAAAATTCTCATAAATCATCCTATCCCCCGATATCATATGGATATCGGGGGATTTTGGCAATAGTACACATATTGACATGCTTGAATTTATATATATGGCAGAAATATGACATTTGAGTTGAATGGTGGAAAATGATGTGATACTATGAGATCACAAGAAGATACGCTCGCAGCTTACGAGCCGGAGAGAACGGGAGGTGAGGGGATTTATACCGGCCACGGACGACATAGATCGGAGGAAACAAAAATGAAAAGCATTAAAAAATACTGTCTGCTGTTATTTGCGGTTATGCTTAGCTTCAGCCTGAGCGCATGCTCGGAGCCGGTAGATACGGTCGCAATACCAGAGCTACAGTTTGCGCCGCCTCCCGGCGCGGAGGAGATACAGCCGCCGGAAATGAAAAGATCGATCAGCTTCGACAAGGACACCCTGACGGCGTTCTATTATGAGGTGCCGGACGTTGAGACAATGCTCAAGGAATATTACAGCGTACCGGAGATAGTAAACGGCGAGGTCGAGCTTATCAATAATACAGACGGCTATTGGCTTTATAGAGCCGGCGACGGTACGCTGCTTATCGACATGAATGGCGGAACATGGACATATTCGACTCCGATACCGTCGTCAGCGCCGGAGAACCTGCCGTCGGATATAGACGCGCAGGAAATAGCGACGAGCGCAATAAGCAACAGCGGACTTGATATTGGCCTTGTAAAGGATATGGGCACGGTAAGCTATATAACCGACGGTAATAATGAGCCCATACAGAAAGATGTGATATACTATCCGGTAGTTGACGGCCGCGGCACATATGGCATATTCAGGACCACCGTTGGTATAGGAGAAGGCGGCAAGATAGTTTATTTCTCCAAGCAGTCGTATGGGCTTAAAGAGCTCGGAGAGGTGAGGCTGAAGAACGCTGATGAAGTCAGAGCTGATTTATCAAGCGGCAAATTTGTTTCAAATGCCGCGGGAACAGACGGTGTGGCCACCCTGACGTACTGTAGACTTCAGTATTACTGCGACGGTGTTGTCAAGGACGGCAAGCTGTATGTGCAGCCTGTTTATGTCTTCTCGGCCGAGATAGATAATAACACGGGAGAAGCCGAGCACTTTGAGGTGTTCGTCGATGCGGCGTCGCAAGCGAAGTCATAGAAGTCATAATAAACTCCATCCCCCGATATCATATAGGTATCGGGGGTTTTTTGCACCCTTGCAGGCAATCATTGTAAAGCTGAAGCTCGAGAGGAAGCAAATACAAAACTTCACACAAAGCTAAAGCGTGATTAAACATCAAAACAATCAATGTAGTGATAATACACAAAAAAATGCGAAATTAATATACAAAATAGAGAAAGTGCATAAATATATTGAAATAATATGCCTGAAATGCTAAAATGTTAACATGTATCATTCTTAGGGATGAACGATCGGAATAAAACATGAAATGGGGGAGTTTAACAATGAGAGACCTGAAGCATCTGAACTGGTTCGAAAACCTCCTGCAGGAGGCGAACAACAAGCTCATAACTCAGGCGAAGCAGGAGGGGAAGATCTGCGTTGCCTTTGTCTGCGAGAACACGCCGGAGCCGCTGATGAATCTCGGCAATGCCTTCGGCATTCGACTGCACGCACCGAACACAGGCTCGATGGATATCGCGACGTATTACATGACGAGCTTTCTGTGCGAAACGTCGAGAGCACTTCTGGAGCGCGCCATCGAGGGCGGCTTCAACTTTGCCGACTGCGTCATCGCACCGGACGGCTGTACGATGATAAACCGCTGCGTGGAGAATATGGAGCTTCTCAAGACTATGGGGGAGGGAAACGACAAGTTTTTCCACGAATTTATGGAGATTCCGCTCAAGGCCGACGAGAACGGTGTCGAGCTGCTCGCTTTGCAGTGTAAGAATCATATACTTACACCTCTGAGCAAAAACTACGGCATCGATGTTTCAGATGCGGCGATAAGAAAAGCCGTTGCGGAGCATAACCGCGTCTGCCGCGTGATAACCGAGATCGGCAACTTCCGCAAGGAGGCAAAGCCCAGAATCACGGGCTATGAGTTCCACATACTGACGCTGGCTACATATGTAATGCCGCAGTATCTTATCATTGATAAGCTCGAGGAGACGCTCGAGGAGATAAAAACCCGCGAGCCTGAGGATAAGAAATACCGCGCAAGGATAGCGGTCGTCGGCTCCGAGGTCGATGACAGCGGCTTTATTAAGCTCATTGAGGAGACCGGCGCGTATGTCTGCGCCGACCGCTTCTGCTTCGGCTCGCTGCCCGGCAGAATGGAGATCGAGCTCAATGATGAGGAAGACGCACTCACTCAGGTCTGCCGCCATTATGTCTATAACGGCCACTGCCCGCGCATGTTCAATATGGAAAAGGTCTACGGACGCAAGGCGTATGTCAACGAAATCGCCAAGGAGTACGGCGCGGACGGCATAATATATCAGCAGATAAAGTTCTGTGATCCATGGGCATACGAGCGGCTTCTCGGATCTACAATGCTGCGCGAGGAATACGATTACCCCGTTCTGTCCGTAGACAGACCGTATAACATCAGCTCGTCCGTCGGTCAGATGCGCACCCGTGTTCAGGCGTTCGTGGAAAGCATTGAAATCAAAAAGCTTCAGGGAGGTGCAAAGTAATGGCTATGGTAGTAAACGATAAAGAACGCAAGGGCGAAAAACAATTAGGTGTTCTGTACGATCATGGTAAAGTTCGACGCCGCCGTGAGTGGAGAGGCCTGAAGGACACGCTGTACGACTACACAAGATGGCTCTACCTTCTCTCGATACTGGCAAAGGTAATTATAAAGCCGCGCAACGTCAAGGCGATGTTCCGCTACAGATGGTTCGGAAACTATCTCGCCGTGCCGCATATGCTCGATAAATTCACCATCGGTCTGCGTGACGAGGCTCTGCGCATCACCCACATTGCGATGGATTTCGTCGTAAAGGACGTTGCAACCTGCATTGATAACTGCATAAGGGGCGACCGCAGAACGGGCAACGACGTCAAGTACTCGGAAAAGAGCGTCCTTTGGGACGAAAACGCAATGACGGCGGTAATGATGGGCTTCCCGACGCTCAACTGCATCCTGCGCGAGGTGCCCACGATGTTCTCGGCAAACCTTCTTAATCAGAACTCGGGCCTGCATTATCTCGATGTCGCACAGGAGTTCGGCATCCCCGGCGACGTCTGTCCCATGCCGGAGGCAGAGCTTGGCGTTTCAATTGACGACGACTTCCCGGTGCTCGGCAAGTGCGCCGTTCAGGTGAACACTACCTGCGACGGCTCGCTCATGGGCAACGGTCTCATAGCAAAGCGCCTTGAGCGCGAGTACGGCATACCGACCTTCCAGCTCGTTGCACCCATGCGCCACAAGCAGGAGGACGTTCAGAAGTATGCCGCAAACGACGTCAAGGCGGCCATAAGGTTTATCGAGGAGCAGACCGGCGAGAAGTGGGACTGGAACGCGTATTTCGAGTGCGCAAAGCGCGTTAACGATACGACGCGCAACCGTGTAAACTGGCTGGAGGTCAACAGCACGCCCTATCCGCAGTTTGTCGGCGCTGTGTTCTCTCTGTATAACGATACAAACTACATGGGCAACTGCGGCCGTTACCCGGCCTTCGTCGAGATAGACAGGAAGATCATGAAGCTCGTTCAGCAGGGCTATAAGAGAAAGGCAATGATGGCTTCCGAATATCGTCACAGATGCATAGTCTGGGGAGTTCAGCCGCAGTACATCATCGACATGCTGTACTGGATGATTCAGTGCTGGGGCGTTGTGCCTCTGACTGATATGCTGTCGATGGTCATAAGCGATGAGATAGCCGAGGAGGACACTCCCGAAAACCGCGAGCAGGCTTATTACGACATGGCGTGGCTGACCATGAACATGATCATGCGCAACCACACCCACGGCGGCTACAAGGTACTCGTCGATGAGCTTTGGGAGTACTGCGAGAAGATGAACGCCGACATGGTCATGATGTGGGAGCATATGTCCTGCAAGGCGCTGACCGGAATGCACGGCCAGTTCGAGGAGCAGGCCAGAGAGCGCGGCATCCACCTCGTCTGGGTATGCCACGATCTTGCCGATCCGCGTGTTTTCCCCCGTCAGGCCATCCGCGACCAGTTCAATCAGTATATGCGCACAGTTATGCGTGAAGAGCCGATAGATCCGACGATAGAGATCCTGCCGGATGAGCACGCATGGTAAGGAGGAGAAACGATATGTCAAAACTTAAAATGCTGCCCCTTAAAATGCTCGGCGGCGGAGCAGGCCTTTTCGCCGTGACGTTTGCAATATACTTCTTTAACCTCGATATGAAATTCCTGGCCTACTGCGTAGAGCCCATTCTGCTTTGGAACTATGACAGGATCCCCCGCAAGCAGTATGTATGATCTCGTATAAAGTAAAAGCTCTCCCGTCTCATTCGGGAGAGCTTTTTATGTCTGAAAGCGGCGCTCTATTTTTTGATCGCTACTTTTTCTATTGCCTTAATAATATCTTCTGTCAATTCAATATAGGGATCTGAAAAATTGTCGAGTGCTGCTCGTATGGGGTTAGATAGTTGTGCAGTAGATGATTTTCCAAGCAGAATATAATCCGCTGATAAGTCAAATCGAGTACATATTTTGAAAAGCGTTTCGGCAGACATACCTTTTTTGCCATTTTCGATTTCCGCAAGAAACTGAGGGGAGATTCCGACTTGTTCCGCAAATTGCTCCCTTGTAAGCTTCGTTTGCGAACGAATTCGGCGTAATCGCTTGCCTACTTGTTCCAAAGACAAATTTTTCATTACATCACCCCTACAATTGCATTATAACTATTGCTTTTAGCGTATTAAATAAGCTATAATATAGTTATTACTGCTATCAGCGTAACCAGGTGATGCAAAAAGTATAACGAATATATATGTAAAGGAGCAGTTGCTAATTGGCTAATTAAATAGAGAAGGAAGGGGGAAAAATATGAAAAACGAGGAAAAGACAGAGCTTCAAGCCTTTAATGGAAGCGAAGATGATGCGGAGGCAGGTGATATGTTTTGCACAAAATGCGGCAAGAAAAACAGAGCAGATAGTGCTTTTTGCGGTTATTGTGGGAATCCGTTTACTTCATTTGTGAAATATGAGCAGGAATACAGCAAAACGGAAATATCAGACGTGGATTTTGCCTACTACAGGGCAAGTTTACACCTGAAGCAGCAGGAGTTAGAAGAAGTGAGAAAGCAAACGGAATTACAACGTAAACAATTACAACTTGAACGTCAGCAACACTCTGAACTGATGAAATGTCCAAGATGCGGATCAACATCGCTGAGCGGAAATAAAAAAGGATATGGCATTGGAAAGGGCGTAATTGGAGCGGCTGTTTTTGGGCCAATCGGCTTGATCGCTGGTAATATTGGCTCAAAAAAAGTCATTGTAACCTGCATGAATTGCGGCTACAAATACAAAGTTTGATTAAAGAGAGGAATCATATGAAATACTGTAGAAAATGCGGAAATCAAATGGATGACAACATGGCATTTTGCCAAAAATGTGGGACAAAGGCTGAAGAAGCTGATGCGAAAGCTGATGCGAAACATGGTGAATCAACGATGGATTATTCACAGTTTTGGGGGCTCAGATATAAAGACTCTGAAAGCAAGAACGAAATTGAACTTACACCGCAGGGAGTTCATATATTCAATAGTGCCGGTACGAAGGGGAATCAATTCAATAAGCTGATACGCTATAACGAGATACTGACAATAAGCTTTGAACGTTCCTCAGGGCTCAAAAGTGGCTTTTTGTCAATTGTGACAGCTGCTGGCGGTGTAACAAAACGAGTATCATATGCACAATTACTGACAGACCAAAACACCGTGTTGTTCTCGTCAGCTATGGAAAATGCTGTTGAGCGCATATACTTGGCACTTAGAAGCATATGTGATTTGCCTCAGATGAATATGGGTGAAATTGAAACAATACAGGAGCAATATAAGTCTACGCCAGCGGCAAAGGCAGAAAAGAAAAGATCGAAAAAGGGCTGTCTTACTACGCTTGTAATATTTATAGCTGTTGTAGTTGCAATCGCGGCGATTATCTCCAATTCTATAGATCAGGATGTTGAGGTAGTTTATGATGTCGAACAATTTGCTAATATAACAAGTGAAAAACTTGTTGAGATAATGGGAACACCGGATCGCATAACTGAAGGCGCTTTAACCGGCACGTTTGATATTCAGGGCGTATACTACGAATATGATAACGACGAAAACCTTGGTACAGTTACATTTGCATTATTGAATGATAAAGTTATTAGATTTACATCCTATAAAGAATATCCGTATTACGGCTCCGGAACCGTTTTAGCTAGATTTGGAGTGAAAAGAGGAGACAACTGCGTAAAAGTTGGTGATACCGCAGTATCTGTCAGGTATCGCTGTCCGTCGGACAGTATTGACGATTTTTGGGTGAGCCTGATTGACGGTGAAACGTTCGGCTCTCTGCAGGTCACATACGATATGGAATATTATGAAGAATGGTATCTTCCTACGAGCGATGATGAGCAAATCAATTACAAAACAAACACAAAACTCATGGTCGAATCATTGCTAAAAGCTCCAAAAACGGCAGTATATCCTCTGACGGAATGGTCTTATGGAAAAAATGATTACTATTTTGTTGTTCAGTCATATGTTGATGCGCAGAATTCATTTGGAGCTACAGTGAGAAGCCAGTTTACATTTATTTATGCCGTTGGAACGAATACAGTAGTATACGCAGTATTTGATGGGGATGTTATTGCCGACAATGGATATATAAAAACGGCTGATCTGATATCTAAACTTGTAAATGAGAATAAGACATAGCATTAAAAAACCTTCCGATCTTGAACGGAAGGTATCAGCTTAGCGAGAGCCTTATTCGGGCTCTCGCTTGCCGTATTAACTATTTATGACCTCAATCGTCTCTATCCTTTTCGCTCTTGATTATCGAGCCGTTTGACGCGTTTATCTCATATTCGTACTCGTATCCGCCGGACTTGAACTCTATCTCGTAGACAAGCCTGCCGCCGTCGCGGTCGAGCTTGACCTCAAGCCCGGTCACCTGAGAGGAGCTCAGACCGGCATGCCTGAGCGCGGTCTGCACGGCTTTTTCCCTGCCGACAGCGTCCTTGCCGTCAACGGCGGAGCCGCCCTGCTCGAGCTGACCGCCGGAGTCCTTTTCGTACCACAGTATATCTCCGTCGGCGGCGTTTATGTCGTACTCGTATTCGACGGCGCCGGACTCGAATTCCACCTCGTAGACCATGCTGCCGTACTCGTAGTCGAGCTCAACCTCAATATTGCGCACTTCGCTTTTACTGAGCTTTGCGTGACCGAGAGCGATATCGAGCGCGGCATCCGAGCCGATATAGGCCTTGGAGCTCGCCTTGCCGGTGGAATCTATACCTCCGAGAGACTTGCCGTCGGCAATAAGATTAAGCTCGTTAATAGACAGCGCGGCCAGCTCATCGAAGCTGTGGCGCGAGTCGGCCTTGACAATCTGTTGGATAAGCGCGGCCTTTCCGACGGTGATGCCGTATTTCTCGGCAAGCTTCACCGTCTCGCTGTCGGCGCCGGAGACGTCCTGACTGAGCACGGCGCAGTTTTTAAGCTGCTTATTCACATTCGCCGCCAGCTGCGAGCGCAGAGTCTCGGCGTTATAGCCGTCAACGCCTGAAACCGACAGCAGAATGGAGTTTGCCATATCGTCGAGATATCCGTTTTGCAGCATGGAGCCTATTATCGCATTTACGGCAACGTCAAGCTTGCTTCCATCAAGCTGCATATCGCCGAGAACTGTCTTGCCGTCGGCGTTGAGTCCCTTGGCTGACAGTACAGTTTCATTTTTGTCAACATTAAGCTCAATGCTGGGGTTAACGTCGAGCGAGACAACTGCCGCCAGCGTGTCCGCCGTGCTGCCGCCGAGATTCTTCACGGCGAAGATCCCGGCTATCACAAGCACAAGCACTGCGGCAATTGCGGCAAAGCTGCGCAGGGGGGAGGTTCTTTTCTTTTCCATATAAATTACCTTTCCTTTCTCATGGTCACACGCACTGAGGATATCATCCAAAGCGTCGGGGGCTGCGTGGGAAACGGCGGAGCGGAGTCGGGATTCAATGCTGTTATCTTTCATTTTAATCATCCTCCATCGCAGTCCTAAGTTTTTTTATGGCTCGTGAGTACTTGGAAAGTACCGTCGCAGTCGGCATACCCAGTATCGCCGCGATCTCGCGGTGCTTAACTCCGGCCACTGCGTGCAGCATCACGATTTGCTGCTCTGTATCGGAAAGGATCTTCATTGCTGTCTGAAGCAGTATGCGCTCGTCGGGGCGGACCTCGTCCCTTGCGGCAAGATACTGCCCCCAGTCCTCGTCTGCAATGTCAAGCTGTCGACGGGCTTTTCTCATTCGCATCCGGGCAAGATTTTTGGCAATGGTCATGATCCATGCCATTGGCTTTCCATTTGCCTTGTAGCTTTCGGCAGAGGAAAACACCGCAAGATAGGTGTCGTGCAGGATATCCTCGGCATCGGCGGGGGAGGAGCACATACTCATAGCAAAGCCGAAAACCGCGGCGTGTGTGCGCTCGTAAAGACTGCCCAGCGCGTCCTTATCGCCCCGGGCAATGCGTGCAAGCAGCGTCTCTATTGCCTCGGACTCGGAGTATTCACTTGTCGAAAGCATCATAAAAAGCATCTTGTGAAGTCCTTTCACCATAACAATGCTTAAGCGGCCCGTTTTATTGCATGGAAAAGAAAAAATTTTATATTTCTCTCGTTTCGCCCTCGAACACCACGCAGGTAGGTCCGGTGAGATACACATCATGCACCGTGACGCCGTCACGCGTGAGCGAAACAAACAGCTCGCCGCCGGGCATGGAAACCTTGACGTTTTTGCCGGATATAAGCCCCATGAGCGTCAGCGCCGTCACGATGCTGCCGCAGCCCGTACCGCAGGCGAGAGTGAAGTCCTCAACGCCGCGCTCGTAGGTGACGGCCCTTATCTCGTTTTCTCCTGTAAGCCTGACAAAGCTGACGTTCGCGCCCTTGGGGAAGGCAGGAGAGTACCTGAGTGCCCTGCCAAGCTCGTGCAGCTTATTCTCAGGTGTCTTATCCCAATCATTCTTTATAAGCACAGCGTGCGGTATGCCCGGATTGCCAAGCTCTATGTATGCACAGTCGTATCCTTCGGCCGCACGGTGCAGGTCGATGACCGAGGGATCGTTGAGCCTTATGCGGTAGAGTGTCTGGCTTATCCTTTCGCCGGTGACGAGGCCGGCGGTCGTCTCGATTCGCTGAGTTTCCCCGGCAAGACCGTGCTCATAGCCGTAGCGCGCTATGCAGCGCGCCCCGTTGCCGCACATTTCGCCGAGGCTGCCGTCGGCGTTGTAAAACAGCAGTCTGTAGTCGGCGTTTCCCTCCGCCGGGGCGACGAGCATGAGCCCGTCCGCACCGATACCCGTTGCGCGGCCGCACAGCGTCCGCGCAAGCAGGGGAGCAGCGTCAAGGTCGAGCTTTTCCTCAATTGTGTTTATGATAACGAAGTCGTTTCCGGCTCCGTGCATTTTTGTGAATTTCATATTGACCTCCGTGCTCGTTATATAATTAATTAGTGATTACGCCCAAAATGGAGCTTCATATACTTGAATTTAACGGCGTACTATTATATAATATCACTATCTTAGACACAAAATTGTTTCAGGAGTGTTAAAAATGACCGATTATAAAGCATTATACGCCGAAAAACTTATAAGTGCAGAGGAGCTTGCAAAGCAGGTCGAGTCCGGCTGGGTCTTCGGAATGGACACCGCGCCCTCGCAGGCGCCTGCTATTATGAACGCCGTCAGCGCAAGAGTAAAGAGCAGCGACCTTAAGGGACTGCAGGTGCAGACCCTTCTTGACGCTTACCCATTTGAGTTTTACACCGATCCCGAGCTGTTCGGAAAGATGACAGGCTTCTCCTGGTTCAGCTCCGGCTATGCCCGCAAGGCGATAAACGGCGGCTGGGCGGATCTTCTGCCGACCTACTACCGCGATATCCCGCGCCATATCCGCGCAGAGTACGAGTACGACGCATTCTGCGTCGAGGTATCGCCCATGGACAGCCACGGCTACTTCAGCCTCGCCCTCAACGGCTCCTACGCCGAGGCAATGATCGACAAGGCAAAGAGAATTTTCGTCGAAGTAAACGAAAATCAGCCGAGATGCCTGTGCGGCACTCAGCTTCACGTTTCTCAGGTCGACGCTATCGTCGAGTATAACCACGAGCTGCCAGTTCTGCCTCCCGTCGTCATCGACGAGGTCAGCCAGACCATCGGCAACCTCATCGCGGAGCAGATACCCGACGGCGCGTGCATCCAGCTCGGCATCGGCGCTATCCCCGATGCTACCGGCATGGCGCTCAAGAGTAAGCACGACCTCGGCATACATACCGAAATGTTCACAGACTCCATGGTCGAGCTCCTCGAATGCGGCGCGGTCAACAACTCCAAGAAGCAGATACACCGCAACAAGACCGTCACCACCTTTGCTTACGGCTCGAAGAGGATCTACGATTTTGTCGACGATAACCCCGCAATGGAGATACTGCCCGTCGACTACGTCAACGACCCCAACGTCATCTGCAAGAACGACAACATGATCTCCATCAACGCGGCCATCGAGGTCGATTTCTTCGGCCAGGTCTGCGCGGAATCGGTCGGCACCAAGCACATGTCCGGCTCCGGCGGCCAGATCGACTTCGTGCGCGGCGCATGCCAGTCCAGGGGCGGCAAGAGCTTCATCGCCTTCACCTCGACCGCAAAGGGCGGCACGATAAGCAAAATTAAGCCCATCCTTACCCCCGGCGCAGTCTGCACCACCTCGAAGAACGACGTTGACTACATCGTCACCGAGTACGGTATCGCGCACATGCGCGGACGCAGCCTCGGCGAGCGCACCCGCCAGCTCATCGCCATTGCGCACCCCGATTTCCGCGACGAGCTCACCTTTGAAGCGAAAAAGCGCGGCATAATCATCTGATTTGCTTAAATAAAAATCCCGCCCCCTGGGCGGGATTTTTATTATCGTTATCCGAACAAGCTAATTCTAACTGTATAGGTCACGGTTTTGCCGTCGTAGGTAACGGTCGCTTCGCGGTTGCCGAGACCGGTCATGTCGCACTCGACTGTGTATTCGCTAGGGTCGGTCACGCGCCTTGCCGAGCCGTTATTGTAATACGCTCTGAGCACCAGACCCGTCGTATCAAGCTCCTCTCCGACAGTGTACACGGTTTTGACCGGCATCTCCTCGATTGTGAGCTCCGTGACCTTGGGGAGCTCGACGATGACGGTGCACTGATTGTAGACCTCCATCTTATCCTTAACGTAGACCATGACGGTGGCCGAGCCTGCGCTTACGGCAGTGAGCTTTCCGTCCTGCGTTACGGTGACGATCGAGGTATCGCTGCTTTTCCAGACATACTCCGGCTCATCCTGGCCGGCAGCCGGCTCGGGCATGCAGCTTACCTTGAGCTGCGCCTCATCCTCAACGGTGAGCGTCATGCTCGGCGAGCTGAGCATGACGGACTTTACGTCGAGCTTCTCGGGCTCGGGCGTTGCTGTAGGCGTCGGGCGTACAGATTCCTTCGGATCATCGTCCTTGCCGCCGTCATTGCCAGACAGGGCGAACACGATTATCGCAGTCGCCATAGCGGCAATGATGAGAAACAGCGCCAATATATAGCCGAACATGGACTTTTTAGGTTTTATTTCCGACTCTGCCTGTTTAGCCGGAGCCTTCTTTGCTTGAGCCGCCTCGGGACGGGGCTTTTGCTTGGGCTGCGGCTGCGGACGCGGCTCGACGGGCGATTCGGGTATGTACTCAGGGCGCGGGTCGGCCTTGAAATCCTCGCGCACGGTCGCCTCATCGCTGCCAAAGGACGGCTGCGGCTGCGCCTGCTCAGCCTTGCCCTGTGCCGCGAGCTTAAGCGCACGCTTAAACTCCGAAGGGCCGGAATAACGGTCGGCAATCTTATAGCTGCACGCGGTCATGACTACCTTTTTAAGCGCCGCACCGCCGTTTTTCGGCTGCGGCAGCGTCTCGCCGCGAAAACGTCTTATCTGCGCATCGGTGGTTTGCTCCGCTGTCGGCGTTTGGGGCGGCATCGGAAGAAACGGACCGCGCCGCTCGTTTAAAAGCCAATAGAGCACCATACCGAGGGAGTATATATCCACTCTGTCGTCATAGCCCTTGCCCTTGTATACCTCTGGCGCCATGTAAGAATATGTTCCGACCTTATCGGCTGAGGTTCGAATGGCAGAGGCCTTGGCAACGCCGAAGTCGCCGAGCTTGAACACCCCGTAGCGGCTGACAAATATGTTCTGCGGCTTAATGTCGCGGTGGATTATGTTGTTCTCACGGCACAGCTCGAGCGCCGAGCACATATCGCTGCCGAGCTTTATGACACTTTCGACCGTCATGCCGTTTTCGCGGACATAGTCCGGCAGGGACTGCAAAAGCTCCATGCGGATGTATATATCCCAGCCCATGTCGTTTTCGTGGGGGATTATCATCTGATCCTCACAGTTGACGACATTGGGGTGGCCGCGCAAAGCGCCGAGCAGTCGGTATTCGCTGCTTATCTCCTCGACCTTCTCGCGCAGCTTCGCTCGCATGGCAAACTCACTCATAGTGCTGAGCATTTCATCGTACTCCTTTTGAGAGCCGGGAACGCTTATCACCTTGAGCGCACAGTGGAAATCGCCGCCGTATTCATCTTTTTTCTTGAGCTCATATACCTTGCCGGAGCTTCCGCTGCCTATGCAGCGCACTATCTCCCAGCCGGGCAGCGAAGATTGCAAATTCTCCATATCATGCATCCCTGATATTTTTTAAATAAGTTACCTTTTTTAATATAATATATTCTTTATGCCTTGTCAAATTACTCAATAGATTTGAGTGCGCCTGCCATGTCAATATTATCTATCCTGCGGCGCATAATGGCGTTTACTATGAGAGCGAACACGAATGTTATTATTATCGATACGGCAAAGCTCAAAAAGCTTATGTGCGGCTTGAAATACATTGTATCGACCTGTATCGCGTTCATTACAAAGGCGTGCAGTGCAACGCCGAGGCCCAGACCGAACACCGCTCCCACTCCGGTAAGAATAAGATTCTCTCTGAAAACATAGTGCGCAGCCTCCTTCGGATAGAAGCCCAGCACCTTGAGCGTCGCTATCTCGCGTATGCGCTCTGAGATATTTATATTCGTTAGGTTATACAGAACGATGAATGCCAAGAGTCCGGCACAGAGTATGATTGCCGCGACAACGACAAGCAGTCCGTCGAGCATACCGCTGACGCGCTCCTTGGTGTCAACGCTCAGTGTAACGCCTCTTACGCCGTCAACCTCGCTTGCGATTGCCGTGGCACAGGCGTTTACATCCTCACCCGCAGGGGCGTTTGCAAGCGCGGACTTGTACTCGGGAACCGCTCCGAGCTGCTCGGAGCAGGTATCGGGCGAAATGAACACAAAGCTGTCGACATAGTTATCAAAAAGTGCGCTGACCGTTACGGTGAGCTCTTTTTTCTCCGCGGTCGTTATTCTTATCTCATCGCCGACCTTGACTCCTCCGAGCTGACGGGCAAGGTTGTAGTTTATAGCCGCCTCGTTCTTACCTGGATAGTCAATGGGAGCTCCGTCATAGCTGAGGTCAATGAATTTGTAAAGACGCTTACCGTCCGACACTGTGAGCGTTGCGTTCTTTATCGCCTCGCCGCCGGAAATCTCCGCAACGCCTCGATAGAGGAATATCGCATCCTTGACATTGTCTCCCGCGTCGCGGAAGAATATCTTCTGCTCCTCCTCGTTCATGTCATAGGCCATGGTAAGCTCATAATCATAGAGAATTATATCGTCATACTGCCGCGTTACAACGTTTTGTATCGTATCGTTGAGGCCGAGCGCAGTGAGCACGAGCGCGGTACAGCCGCCGATGCCAAGGAGCATCATGAATATGCGCTTTTTATATCTCATGATGTTTCGTGCAGAGACCTTCTGCATAAAGCTCATGTCGTTCCAAACGGTCTTTATACGCTCAAGCAGTATCCGCTTTCCGGCCTCGGGCGCCTTGGGACGGATAAGCTCCGCCGGAGCGCATTTGAGCTCCTTTGCACAGCAATACCACGTTACAAGCAGCGTGACGGCCAGATTCGCCGCCGTTATGCCAAACGCCAGCGGCCAGTTCATAGTGAACGTAAGACCGGACAGATTATATATGAGTCCATAGCCGAACCATATTACAGCAGGAAAGGCAAAGCTCCCGGCCGCTATTCCGAATACGCAGCCGAGTACCGTCGCACTGCCGGAATAGAACATGTATTTGCCCGTGACAGCGCCGGAGGAATAGCCGAGCGCCTTCATGATGCCAATCTGAGTGCGCTGATCGTCGATCATTCTGGTCATCGTCGTGAGGCAGACGAGCGCCGCAACGAGGAAGAAAAACACCGGGAACACGGATGCGACGCTCTGAACGACGTTAGTATCACTTTCAAAGCATACATAGCCCGCGTTAGTGTCGCGGTCAAGGACATACGTGTCGGCATGATTTATGTTTTTTATTTGCTTTTCGGCTTTATCAAGCTCTGCCGCGCCCTTATCAAGCTCGTTCTTCGCAGAGTCAAGCTGTGCCTTACCTGAGGCAAGCTCCTTTTCAGCCTCGGCAAAGCCGCGCTCGGCCTCCGCCTTGCCCTGCTCGTACTGCTTTTTTGCCGCCTCAAGCTGCGCACCGCCGCTGTTTATCATTTCGCGGGCTTTATCGAGCTCCGCCTGCCCCGCGGCTATCTGAGCGTAGCCTGCGTCGAGCTGAGCCTTGGCGTCTTCAAGCTGCTTGCGGTACGGCTCAAGCTGCGCGTCGACCTCGGCCTTCTTTTGGCGATGGGCCTCAAGGCGTTCGCTGCTGTTTGCGATATCCTGCTCAATAAGGCTTATACGGCTCTGAGCATTCTTGATTTTGCGCTCGATCAGACGCGCCTTTATAGTCTCACCGTTTGCCTGGGCAGCGGCGAGCTCTGCATTAAGGCGTTCGATCTCCGCGGTCTGAGCGGCAATTTCATTCTGCTTTTCGGCTATGCGGTTTTCGTAATAGGCTATCTGCTCGTTTACGAGCCCGTAGGCAAGAGCCTCCTTCGATTTAAACTGCATCAGACCGCTCTCATACTCGGCCCGGCCCTTGTCAAGCTCCGCCCTTGCGGCATCAAGCTCCGCCTGCTTCTGGTCGATGACGGATGCGTCACCCATCATTTTCTCGGCATCCTCTATCTGCTTGCGGGCCTTTTCAAGCTCAGCCTCGGTTTCGCTTTTCTTCTGCACATAGGCGGCATAGCCGCTGTCATACTCGGCCTTTGCCGCATCATACTGCGCCTTGCCCTCCTCATACTGAGCCTTCGCGTCGTCAAGCTGCGACATGGCATCGTCAATGATACTGTCGCGCCTGATGACAGCGCGCTCGGCCATGAGCTTTTTAAGCGGCTCGACATATTTCTCTGTGCTTTTGTCGTACTCGCCGGAGTACACATAGCCCTCGGCATCGACACAGACATAGATGTCCGTATAGTAATCCGTAGAGAAGCCGGCCATGGGGATATAGACATATCCCTTGACGCTGCCGTTGCCGAGCGTGCTCGAGCCGCGCTCGACGTTGATATACAAAACACTGTCGGTCAGACCGACGATAGTATATTCATCATAGGCAAAGGTATCGAAGGTCTGAGTGCTGTTATCCTCGGAAAGCTTTATGGTGCTGCCGATATCATCCTCGGAGTACATATTGGGGTCTGCAAGGCACTCGTTAGCCTTTTCCGGCATACGTCCGGCCTTGAGGTCAATGAGGTTTACCTCCTCAGGTATGCTCTGCGCCATCATGATAAGGTTGTCCTCTTCATCGGTGTTAAACAGAAAATCAGCACCGACAGCACCCTCGGCAAGCGTAACGCCCGAGAGCTTTTTGACCTCGGCGAGATCGCCGTCTGTGAGTCCCAGCGTGGATACAAGCCGGAAATCAAAAAAATGCGTTTTTTGCGTATAGCTATTATATGTCTCCATAAAATCCGGGCGCGAGAGCCGCAGTCCGACAAACAGGCCTGCCCCAAGCGCTATTATAGCGAATATCGCCAGATAGCGTCCGAGGCTGCTTTGAATTTCTCTTTTTGTAAGCTTAATGATTGATCTGTTCATCCGTTTACCACTCGATATTCTCAATGGGGATGGGGTACTCGTTGCGCCTGACATCTATCACGACTCCGCTTTTAACGGAAACTACTCTGTCAGCCATGGCGGTGAGCGCCTGGTTATGGGTTATTATAACGACGGTCATGCCGTTTTTTCGGCTGCAGTCCTGCAAAAGCTGAAGCACTGCCTTGCCGGTGTTATAGTCGAGCGCGCCCGTCGGCTCGTCGCAGAGCAGGAGCTTCGGATTCTTGGCCAAGGCGCGCGCTATGGCAACGCGCTGCTGCTCGCCGCCCGACAGCTGTGCCGGGAAATTCTGCGCTCTGTCGTGCAGGCCGACAAGGTCAATGACCTCTGCCGCATCCATGGGGTTTTTGCATATCTGCGCTGCAAGCTCAACGTTTTCAATGGCCGTCAGGTTCTGTACAAGATTATAAAACTGGAACACAAATCCGACATCGTAGCGGCGATAGGTCGTAAGCTGCATCGCGTTATACGACGATATCTCATCTCCGTCGAGAACCACTCTGCCGGAGGTCAGACTGTCCATTCCGCCGAGAATGTTGAGAAGCGTGGTCTTGCCTGCGCCGGACGCGCCGACAATGACGCATATCTCGCCCTTTTCAATCTTAAAGGTCGCATCCTTCAGAGCTTCAATGCTCACCTCGCCCATTCGGTATGTCTTTTTCACTTTCTCAAATTCAACGTACGCCATAGCCTGCCCACCTTACTATAATTAATAGGTTTATTATACTAAATGTATATACTTATTGCAATAAAAAACCGTGGCTTGCCACGGTTTTTTAACGAACCGGCAACAAATTATGCTGCTGAGGAAAGACAAGCTGTCAGCAGGGGAGCTCGAGGGGGCAAAGGCCCCGCTCGAAATCAGATTATAGCCATCAAAAACGTCTGAAAAACTGATTTATCAGTTTTATAAGACTTTTTGACGAGCGCAGCGAGATTTTTCGTGAAAATTTATTTTCACAAAAAATGTGGCGTATTTAGTGTGCAAAAGCCACTGCATTTTGCACACTAAATAAAAAACCGTGGCTTGCCACGGTTTTTTAACGTTTTATTCAATTAATCAAATCTATCAGATGAGGCTTAGCACCTTGCAGGCCTGCTCACGGGTCGCATAGGCTGCCGGATAATAGCTGTAGCTTCCGTCTGAATTCTTTGCACCGCATATTATGCCCGCACGCTGGAGCGCGGCTACGCTCGGCGCGGCAAAGGCGGAGATCTGCGCACTGTCGGCAAATGTCACGGCCGGTATCTCCTCGGAGAGCTTTATTCCGGCGTAAGCGGCATAGCGGCATAGTATCGTTGCCATCTGCTCACGGCTTATATTGTCGTCGGGCAGGAACGTTGTTTCGTTTATGCCCTTGACAATGCCGTTATTTGCGGCCCATTCAATGTACGGCGCGGCATAGCTCTTATCGCTGACGTCGGTAAAGCGGCACTTTGTGTATGCGCTCGTGTCAACGCCGTCAAGACAGGCGATCATTTTGACAAACTGCGCTCGCGTTAGGTTTCCTTCGGGCTCGAAGGTCGTTTCGGTGCAGCCGTTTACGATGCCGAGCTGATACATCTTGAGGATGTAGTCATACGACCAGCGGTCGCGGGCAACGTCGGTAAACGGCAGGGTGGTTTTGTTTATGGGATCGTCCGCTGTGCTTCCGCCCTTGCCGTAGGTGCTCGTTACGCGATTTATGAGCTCCATATACAGATGGCGGGTGTTTGAAACGGTGTTTGACAGTATACCGCCGATTATGCTCAGATGGTCATAGGGCTGGGTGGGCAGAACGTTCCAGATGCCTTTGGCATAGTCCTGCTTGTTGTATCCGTCGCAGACGACGAATGCCTGAGCTCCGTCGGCTTTTACGCACTTGAGATCACTGTTTACGGGATACAGGCCGGACACGACGTTTACCATGCCGTCGTTGGGAAGCCATGTCCTGTCAATATAAACGCCGCCGGCGGTGTACTTATCATAGTACTTGCCCATCATTGCCGCAAAGGGCTTCATGAGTATGAACATATTCGCGTTGGGGATCTCGTTATCGCTCACGGCGCTCGGATGCGTCGCGTCGCCGCAGACGGAGAAGTAATAGACATTTTTCTGCATGCCGATACCGTCGTTTATCCTCAGCGCGTTATCGATGGTGAGGTCATATATCGCGTTGTCGTTATGGCTCATGAAATCGCTGCTGTTTAAAACGCGGATGAGATACTGAAGGTCAGTCTCATCGGATTTGCGGTAGACGCCGAAATGCTCAAGCTGGAGATCGTACACGCCCTTGAGCTTGGTAAAGCCAAGGGAGGCTCCCACGTTATATATGAAGTCAGTGACGACCTTGGTGGAGATATCACAGGTCTCGATAAAGGTCGTTCCGTTGTGCGGAGCGGCGACAGCGGTGAGTGAATACACCCAGCTGCCCTTGCCGCCTTCAAACAGCGGGGAGACCTTGGTTCCCGCGGCCTTTGCCGCCGCGACCTCCTCCGCGCTGCCGTTTGCAAGCAGCTCAAGGAACAGGCGCGTCGTTGCACCGCCGAAGCTGTGTCCGATGAGGTTTATCTTCTTCTGCGCGCTCCAGCCCTCGAACAGGGGCTTATCATAGGTTATGCCATAGCGCTCGTGCCCCTTGGCGGCGGAGTGCGCGGCACCGTAATCGACCGTCGTGCCGGTGAGCTGAGCGTAAAGCTCGCAGGCTCTGTCCCACGCGCCGGAGAGCGGCCCGACCTGAGCGGCGTAGCTCTCATAGCCCTTAGTCGTCAGGTATTTCATGAGATTGCCGGTCGTCATGCCCCAATACGGCATGATCGGATCGAGCATCGACCTGTCGCCCCAGCCCATGAGGCCGTGAACGAACACGAAGGGATAGTCATCCTCCGGATTTGCCTTCTCTGCCGAAGCCGCAACGGGCATCAGGCTGCAAAGCAGCAGCACCGCGAGCAGCAAACTGAGAAGTCTTTTTGATTTGTTCATTTCTTCCTCCTACTTTTAATATACTCCGTATAGTGTATAAACACCTTATGTTTATATTACCATATTATGATGTTCAGGTCAATTACTTATTAGCTATTGCATATTTTGAAGCTATGGTGTAAAATATACCTCATCCATGAAAAATGCGGATGTCGTCTAATGGCAGGGCCCCAGCTTCCCAAGCTGGCGACGCGGGTTCGATTCCCGTCATCCGCTCCATAAAGCTTTGATCCGCAGTCTTCAGACTGCGGATCGACAATTATATGGGCTTTGTATTGACAAAGCCCATGCTTTTGTATTAAATTAATCATATACTTAATACTTCAATCGACCGCAGTTGACGACGTTGCTCTTGCCAGGGCACGCGCTTATATATAGGACAGCCGTAAACTTTCGGACAAACGAAAGGAGCCATGCTTATGGAACAGAAATTCTATATCTGCAAGCACTGCGGAAGCATTTTCGCAGCAGTAAGAGACAGCGGTGTACCCATCGTCTGCTGCGGTGAACAGATGGAGCAGATCATACCCGGGGTCACCGATGCATCGGTCGAGAAGCATGTCCCGATATACAGCATTGACGGGAATCTTGTTCATGTAACCGTCGGCTCTGCCGAGCACCCCATGCTGCCCGAGCATTACATCGAATGGATATCGATCCACACAAAGGCCGGAAATCAGCGCAAGGAGCTTGCTCCGGGCCAAAAGCCGGCCGCATGCTTCGCTCTGTGCGATGATGATGAGGTTCTATCTGTCTATGCCTACTGCAATCTGCACAGCCTCTGGGAAGGATAAAACAAGGAAAAAAGCAAAGAAAAGCTTCGAGTCTTATAGTCTCGAAGCTTTGTCATATTCAGCTGCGTCCCGGAACGGTGAAGATGCCGGACTCGACAAGCTCCTGAAGTCCCTTATGCGACTCATACATGACGAGAAGTCTGCTCTCGATAACAGCCCACTTTTCCTCGATCTCTGCGTCGGCGGCGGCAAGGCGCTTGCCTGCTACCTCCTCAGCCTCAGCGATTATCTGATCTGCCTGCTTCTGAACGTCTGCAAAGACTGCCTCAGACTCCTCATCTCGCTTTTTCATATTTTCAAGATACGTATCGACAGTGAGCTGGGCGGCTTCAAACAGGCCGCTGACCTTTGCGGCAGCCTCGGCAAGGCTTCCGCTCTCGCTTACCTTTATCTCATATCCGTCAAGCTTTGCCTGAAGCTCCTCGACCTGAGATTTAAGCTTCTCTATCTCCTGCTCCTGATCGTGCATGACCATCATCATTTCATTCTTTGAAAGATTCATTGATTCGTTTCTCATAGGTCTGCTCCTTAGTCTCCAAAATGTAATCTCATAATATCATCCCTTAGGGCATATTTCAACATAAATATAGAAAAGGCGCGGCAAAACCGCGCCTTTTTAAATTAATTATATCAGTTCACAACGCCCTTGCTGAACGCACGGAACAGGAACATGACCACCTCGGAGCGCTTGCAGAAGGCACCGGGCGCAAAATGCGTTGTGTCCACTCCCGTGGTGACGCTGTTCTCGGCCGCCCAGAGCACTGCCTTGTAGTAGAACTGGTTCGCGTCAACGTCGTTGAAGCTCGTGCTCAGATTCTTGGGAGCCGGCTCTCCGGCATAGCGCCAGAGGAAGGTCACGAACTCAGCGCGTGTTACTGTGGCATTCGGGGAGAAGGTGCTGCCGTTGCCGGTGCCCTTGGTTATTCCGTTTTCGACCGCCCACTGAATAGCCTTGTAGTAGGGTGCGTACTGGTTGGTGTTGGGCACATCGCTGAAGGTCTTTCCGCTGCCGGCAGGCTCGGGCCTTCCTGCCGCACGCCACAGGAAGGTAACTACCTGCGCACGGGTGCAGGGATCTGACGGCGCAAAATGCGTTGCATCCACTCCCGTGGTGACTATGGGATTATTATAGAATGCCCACATGACCGCGCTGTAGAACCAGTCGCTGCCGTTAACGTCATAGAAGGGATTGGAGAATCTGCCCTTGCAGATCTTGCACACGCCGTATTCAATGATGTGGCCGGTCTTTTTTGTCTCGCTGTCCTTATAGCTGTCCTTGCAGGCAGAGCAGGTATGCGTCGTGTAGCCGTCCTTTGTGCAGGTCGGAGCGGTGACTATGTTGTCGTATCTGTGCTCACCGAGCTCACCGTATTCGTCGCCGCATTCGTCGCAGACGGCTTTCTTCTGGCAGGTTGCACTGCCTCCGGAGTGCGGAGTCTTGCGGCTGAGCTCATACCACTTTTCATTTACCTCAAAGCCTGAGGCGCTGAGCTCGTCACGGAGATCCTCAAGTGTTTTTCCGCAGCGCTGGCAGCCTAGCCAGTGGTCGGTGTCGTCGTGGCAATGATCGATGTCTTTGATTTTTATCGTGCCGATGATGTGATCGAGATCGAACGTGCCGTCACGGATCATCTGCACGATCTGCGGCAAGCTCATGCCGAGGCTGAGCGCGAACTGCTTGAGGTTATTCATATTGATATTGCCGAAAAGATCAGTGCCGGGGTGCAGGTCGTGGCCGGTGCACTTATCGACGAGGTCGGCCTCGGTCAGAAGGATCGTGCCCTTTTCGTCCCTGTAGATATTATGGCACTTGGGGCACTCGTAGTAATCTATCGTGCCGTCCGCTGTGCAGGTCTTGGGAGTGCCCTTGACGAGCTTGAGATCCTTGCAGCCGCCGGTGCACTGTGCGGAATACTCCGTGCCCTTTTCGATGAAGGCTCCGCAGTCCGCGCAGTACTTGTCGCCGGTGTAGCCCTTCGTGGTCTCGGTGGGCTTGACGGCGTTTTTATACTCGAAGTTTACGTGGTTCGCAGCATTCAGCTCGCCGTAGCTTGCGCCGCACTTTTCGCACTTAGCCTGAGCCTTGCAGCTTGCAGTGCCGCCGGAGTGATTGCTCGTGCCGCTGGTCTTGCCGCAGACTCTGCACTTTTCGTAGTGGACGTTGGCCACCTCGTCGGCGACCCAGTAGTAATCATGATCGGCCTTTTTGGTCGTGACCTTGGCATGAGTTGTCTTTGACGTTCCCTTGGAATCGGTATAGTAATTACCGCAGCCGGAGCAGTACCAGTGCTCAATGTTGCCCTCCTCGGTGCAGGTTGCAGCCTTCGAGGGGACTTTCTTGAGGTCGGTGTGCTTGTTCTTATCCTTGGTCATGCCGTCGTCGAGACTGCCCTTGGTGACTCTCTGCGTGCAGCCTGCATCCTTAAAATACTTGCCGCAGTCGGGGCAATACCAGTATTCAATGTGCGGATCGCAGGTGTTATTCTCCGTTGCCGCATGGTGTTCGGGATTTGCATGGGTGCAGTCTTCGGGCTTCACGCTCGGGCTCGGGCTGGGAGTGGTCGTTTCTGACGGAGCCGGAGTGTCCGTCGGATCAGGGTTCGGGTCGGGCGACGGCGTTTCGCCGCCGGTCACGGTGAGTTTAACTGTGTTGCTGAACACCAAATCGGTGGGTACAGTAACCTTATAGCCCCATATCGTCTTAACGCTCTCATAGTATACAGCGCAGCGGATACTCATATCCTTCTGCACATTAGGTACGGTAAGCGTCTGGCCTTCCCCCAGTTTCGCTTCTTTTATCTTATTGATAATGTCACTAAGGTCTTTAAGGCTGATGTTATTTGTGTTGACCTCATCCGCATCAAACCACAGATATTTGAGGTCCGTGCTGTTGGGATTTGTCGCCGCTATAGAAAACGTTGCCGTTTCTCCGGCGTTTACACTGACATCAGACGGCTGCTCTGTTATAACCGTGTTACCCGCCGCCATTGCGCCGAACGGGGCGATCGAGACGAGCATCAGAGCTACCAGCAGCAGGCTGATAATGCGTTTTTTCATTATGTTCCTCCTTGGTTCGTGTTTTCTCCGTCAGGCCGCTCGTGCGGCCGTAATCATAATAATTATACTATTTTGTCAGTTTGTTGGCAAGTGGCTGTTTTTCGTTATTTTAAACAGTTATGGACAGTCGCATTGGTATAGTTTGCCTTCGTCATATCCCGCGCTCGCCTCTCATATATATGGACTATGTGAGTTTGGGGAGTGGTGCATTTGTATACAAATATTGAAGAGCGCGCCTGCGATCTTGCCGAATACATCATTGAAAACAAGGCAACGGTAAGGGCCGCCGCAAAGCAGTTTAACATTTCCAAAAGCACCGTACACAAGGATCTCACCGAGAGGCTGAAAACGGTCAGCCCGGCACTGTATCATCAGGTGCGTGAGCTGCTTGATATCAACAAGGCCGAGCGGCACATCCGCGGCGGCATGGCCACACGCAGAAAGTATAAGGGTGAAGGTGCATAAAGCTTCATGCATGAGCACAGCACCGCGAAAATGCGCAAATACCGGCGCATGAAGTTTTTTTGCATCATTTCCGCTTGCCCCGCAGGGGCGAGGAAATGGCACATTTCTTATTTTGCCATGCTTTTGCACAGCAAAAAACTCCCCGAAAAGGGGAGAGAGAAATCCCGCTCAACGGCGGGATTTTTATTGTTTTCCGAGCCTTGCAAAGTATTTGAACGTCATCGGCCATAGAATACCGGCAAACAGGATAACGATGAAATACCGCACGCCGTGAGCCACGCTGTGACCGCCGAAAAGCGCGAGCAGGGGAGCCTTCAAAACGGCCTTGAGCGCCAGCAGAATACCGAGGCCGGCAACGACCTTGATTATCTGCGCCCACCACACGGCCTGCGTGGGGAAGCGGACATATTTCGTATCGACATAGAAAGTCAGCAGAAGACCGACGGCGCAGAACAGGATCATGTACGCGTTCTTCAGACCCGACGCGTAGTTGTCCGTATCAATGTCTGCCGGAAAATCGTACAGCTCGACGAAGACCACGAAGGCCGCGGCCATTACAATGAAAATGCCGAATATTATGTAAACCTTTTTGGGGCTTCTGTCCATATCACGGAAAAACGGATATATGGCAAAAACGAGAACCGTTCCGACGATGAGCGACACGCCGACATCCAGCGGAGTGTGCACTCCGACATACATCCGCGAAAACGCCGTCAGCGCGATGAGCAGCACCAGCACGATCCTCAGCGCGGTGCTTTTAAAGTATCTTGCCGGCGCACCGAATACGGCAAAGGCGTTCTGTGTGTGGCCGCTGGGGAAGGAGTAGCCGGTTGCCTCGGCACGTGCGCTTTCGACGATGGTGAAGCCCGGATCCTTCACCCACGGGCGCGGGATGCGAAACCAGAGCTTTAGAAACTGGTTTATTATCGTTCCGGCAAAGCCGACCGTCATCATGTAGTAGCCGCAGCTTTTGCTCAGACACCAGAATACGATTATTGCCGCCGCGATAAACACGGCCTCGCCGCCTAGGTTCGTGACAAGTCCCATCACCGTGTCGAGAAGCGGCGTGCGTATATTTTCAAGTGTGTATAAAAGCTCCATGTGTCACCTCAGATTATAATAAAATGACTGCTGCCCGATATTGGCGGCAGTCATTTTGAATATCAGGCCTCCGCGATTATGCGGCGGATGACCTTTGTAAAGCGCGCCTCGTTGTAGATAACGGGAACGGGGTAGACGGGGTTTGCCTCCTCCATTGCCCACAGGCACATCTGATGAATGTCCGATTCCTTTATGAAATCAAAGCCGGAGGGGATGTTCATGCGCTTATTCATTGCGCGGATCTCTGCGATGAAGGCCTTGGCCTTTTCTTCATCGCTGCCGGTGGTTTTAACGCCGGTGAGCTCAGCAAGATGCGCAAGCTTTGCATAAACGGCCTCGCCGTAGTCCTCAAGAACGATCGGGAGAATGACGGCGTTTGCCAGTCCGTGCGGCGTGTTGTACAGTCCGCCGAGCGTATGCGCTATTGCGTGAACATTGCCGACGCCGGCGCGGGTGAAGGCAAAGCCGGCCTTGAAGGAAGCAGTGAGCATTTTCTGGCGCGCCTGCATGTCATTGCCGTCGTTGTACGCACGCTCAAGATATTTGAATATCAGCACCGTTGCCTCCTCGGCAAGGCGGATGGACTCCTTGGTATTATACGTCCAGCAGACATAGGCCTCGACCGCGTGGGTCAGTGCGTCCATGCCGGTCGTGGAGGTGGTCTTCTGCGGAAGCTCACGTGTGAGCTCAGGGTCGAGTATCGCGTACTTCGGAACAATGCACAGATCCATGATAGCGTACTTATGATGCGTCTCCGGATCGGTGATGACGGCGGCTATCGTTGTTTCCGAGCCGGTGCCCGCGGTCGTCGGTACTGCGACAAAGGGCGGTATCTTGTGGCGAACACGAAGAAGTCCGGCCATTTTGTTCACAGGGGTGTTCGGATGCACAACTCTTGCGGCTGCACCCTTGGCAGCATCCATAGGAGAGCCGCCGCCGATTGCGAGGAATCCGCCACAGCCGGTCTCAAGGTATTTTTTCTGAATCTCGTCTACCACGGTGACGGTCGGGTTGGCCGAGACCTCGGAATAATGCTCATATGCTATACCTGCCTTGTCCAGCGCTGCCTTTGCAATAGGTGCAATGGTCCTGCCGACTGTGCGGCCGGTGACGATCATGACCTTTTTTACGCCTTCCTTTTTGAAAAGCTCTGGGGCCTTGCTCAGCGCACCCTCACCCTCAACGGTGATTGGCTTGCGCCATGGCAGCAGACGAGCACCCACATTGAAAACGGCCTGGAACGAGCGGTAATATGCTTTTTTTAAAGCATCCATATGTAATTCCTCCCAACATTAGATACTTCATTTTAATATATATACCGTGTTTAGTCAAGGACAAAACAATCTTGACAAATATCGAATATCGATATATAATACAGCAAACATCGATAATCGATATATGGAGGTGAGCCGATGGCGAGGAAAAAGCTTTCAACATTAACAGAGCCGATGTTTTACCTGCTCATGTCGCTGCGCAGCGGCAGAAAATGCGGCATCGACATCAGCGATTACATCGCTCGCCGCAGCGCCGGGCGCGTGAAGCTCGGCCCCGGTACGCTGTACGCGCTGCTTTCGGAGTTCGAGCAGGAGGGGCTAATAAGGTATGTCGGCGTCGAGGGCAAGCGCAAGCTGTATGAGCTGACGCCGGCAGGGGAGAAGGCATATAATGATGAGCTTGCGCGGCTCAGACAGTGCCTTGACGATGCAAAGGAGGCGGAAAAGGATGAGTAAAACTGTACGACGCATAAGACCCTTCGGCTCGGGAGATATTCCGGCCATGCAGCGCTGGCTCGAGGATATGGCGGAAAAGGGGCTGTTTTTCAAGGAGTGCGGCCTGCTGTTTGCAAAGTTCACAAGGGGCGAACCGAAGAAAATGCGATATCGCCTCGACTTCTGCGACGTCGTGGCCTGTGACATTCCCGATGAGAAAAAGGAGCTCTACGAGCAAAGCGGCTGGCAGGTCGCCGGCGATTATAACAGCGACCTTGTTGTCGTCTGCACCGACGAGCCCGACGCACCCGAGATATACACAGAGCCCGAGCTCTTGGTAAAGCCGCTGAAGAAGCTTGCCGGAAAGCACCTGTCCATTGCCGTTGTCTTTCTCGTCATGGCGCTCTGCACACAGCTTACGCCTTTCCTGGGGGAAATGTGGGAACACAGCGGCGATATGCTGCACTTTTTCCTGAATATTAAGGCGTCATACGCAGTGCTTGTTATAATAATGTCGATGGTCATGCTTACGGAAGCGATCGTGCAGTTTTCGATATACCGAAGGCTCAGAAGGCTTGCGGCAGAGGATGTGCCTACGACCGAAAATCATCGCTCACGGGCGATATTGAGATATGTGATGACTGCCGCAGGTGTGCCTCTTGCCATCATATGGCTTGTGCACTGGTGCTGCACTGTGCCGCAGCCGCTGTATGACGACACGCCGGCTTTCAGCCTCCCCACGGCAGAGGAGGTCGTACAGCTCGGCACTTACGACCGGGATATGTCCTTTTACGAAACGACAGACGCATTTTTGGTAAAGAAGATTTATCTATATCAGTCAAAAAACCTGAGAGACTCAGACGGGCAATTGAGCGACATCCTGCAATATAGAGTAGAGTACTATGAAGCCCCAACGGAGCTGTTTGCAAAGGCTTATGCCGATAAGCGCATGGATCACATCAAAGAGGAGTACGGCCGTAGACTCAACGTCAGTATGAACGAGATGTCGAGGGTAAGGCTCATGGGACTGGGTAACGGCGATTTCCCGTACTTTCGTCAGGAGCAGTGTGAGGATGACGGAGCGGAGGTGTTCTGGCAATACTGGAAAAGCGGAGCGAGCTGCGGCATAAACCAATTGATTATAAGATACGGCGATAAGGTCATGGAGGTTTATTGCGACGGAAACAGCGACTTCTATGATCATATTCCGGAGTATATAGATTGCCTCAAAGGTGCAAAATAGACAAAGGCGGGAGCTCAAAGCATGGGCTCCCGTCTTGATTTCGGTATTATTCACGATTGACTTTTATTGAGATTGCTTTAAAATACTAATATAAAAACACATTAAAAGAAGGTTTTAGCTTGAAGAATATAACCAGAGTCGCGCTCATAACCTCGGGCGGCGACTGTCAGGGCCTTAACGCCGCCATGCGCGGCATCGGAAAGGCGCTGCACAACAAGATCGATAATCTCGAAATTTTCGGCATGTACGACGGCTACCGCGGACTCATAGACGGAGACTATAAGTTCATGGAGCCGAAGGACTTTGCCGGCATCCTCACTCAGGGCGGCACGATCCTCGGCACCTCTCGACAGCGCTATATCCCGGGAAAGGATATCGTCGATGAGAACGGCAACAGTCTCATTCCGGCGATGAAGGACACATATAACAGACTCAATCTTGACTGCCTTGTCATCATGGGCGGCAACGGCACGCAGAAAAGCGCAAAGCTCCTTATGGACGCGGGCATGAATGTTGTGACCCTGCCCAAGACCATCGACAACGATATTTGGGGCACCGATACGACCTTCGGCTTCCAGAGCGCCGTTGACATCGCAACGAATGTTATTGACTATATCCATTCCACGGCATCATCGCACAGCCGAGTGTTCCTCGTCGAGCTCATGGGACGCGACGCGGGCTGGCTCACGCTGCACGCCGGTATAGGCTCGGGTGCGGATATCATCCTCATCCCCGAGATACCCTATGATATCGACAGTATAATCAAGGCGATCGACCACCGCCGCCGCCACGGCAGAAGCTTTTCCATTCTCGCTGTTGCTGAGGGCGCAAAGAGCATCCACGATCAGATACTCACCGAGGAGGAAAGCCGCCGCCGCCGCGAGGAATCAAAGCACTCGACGATATCCTACGAGATAGCTGCGCAGATAGAAGAGGCTCTCGGTCAGGAGGCTCGCGTCACCATTCCCGGACATTATCAGCGCGGAGGCCCCCCGTGCCCGTACGACCGCGTGCTGGCTACCCAGTTCGGAACAGCGGCGGCAGACCTCATCGTCAATAAGCAGTACGGCCGCATGGTCGCCATTCAGAACGGCCATATCGTCTCCATACCGCTTGAGGAGGCAGCGAGCAAGACGAAATTCCTGCCCATCGACCATCCTCTTATTCAGGTTGCACGCGATATCGGCATATCCTTCGGCGATAAATAAGAATTAAAAACTCCCGTCCGCCGGACGGGAGTTTTACAGCGTGTCAAAAAAGCCAATGGCTTTTTTGCACGCTTCAAATACGCCAC
>URAL01000003.1 GCA_900545805.1 uncultured Eubacteriales bacterium
ACAATGCGCTCGTTAATGCGGATATTGACTAAGACTCCCGAGAATATAAGCAGTAACAATAATGCGGAGATGATCTCTTTTTTCATGTCAGGCCTCCTTTGTTTGACAGAAAACGCTCCCTGTCTCGGACAGAGTCAGAATGTATACGTCGTCGATACTTTTTATCTTACGCCGCTTAAGCTCGTTATCCAGCCAGCGCCTGTCACGGCCCAATAGAGAGAGATTTTTGTCAAGTATCCTGCCGTCGTTTATTATGATGTGCGCATAGCCGGCATCCTCGGGATTTATGCCCAGCATGGCGGCCGTTGCCGGCTGGCTTGCCGGCATGAGTAAGAGGCTCAGCTGGCCGTTGGTTTCCAAAACACCGTAGGCGACCTGACTTGCGTCTACCTGTCCCTGAGCGCGCAGCTCCTGCATAAGCTCGTCTACAGTAAAGCGGTTGCGGTGCATGCTGTCGCGGTCTATCCTTCCGTTTCGTATTATTATCTCAGGCTTACCGTAAGTGAACTTTCGAAGCTTGACGCTTTTCATATTAAGCCCTGCAATTATAATTTCGAGGCAGAACATTATCATAATCGGTAATAGTCCGTTTAACAGCGGTATGCCGATATCCTGAAGTGGCGTCGCGGCGAGATCCGCGATAAGCGCCGCTACTATGAACTCGGAGATCTCAAGCTCTCCGAGCTGACGCTTGCCCATAACTCGCATCGAAACAAGTATTGCAAAATACAATATTACGGTGCGGATGAATATAATAGCCAAACATATCGCCTCCATTGGTATTTTTACCGATGGCGCATAAATTATTAGGAAAGGATGTTTCATTGTGAAGATCATAATTGACAGTGCGGATAAAATAAGCGGCATTGCTGCGTCCATGATAGCTGAGCACGCCAAGGCTCACCCCGGCTGCGCAATAGCGTTTGCCGCAGGAAGAAGCACAAAGCGAGTGTACGAAGCCCTTGCAGCGATGGACGTTAAGGAGCTTGCCGAGTGCAGGGCATTTACCGTCTGCGAATACGAGGGGCTTGAAGCAGACGATAAACGCTCCTGCGCGTACCGCCTGAACGAAGAGCTTTATTCCAAAGCCGGTATAACGAAGATATATACGCCGACCGCAGAAAATGCGGATAAATTCGACGCAGAGATTGCCGCCTGCGGCGGACTTGAGCTTGCCGTTCTCGGCATAGGCACGAACGGTCACATCGGCTTTAACGAGCCGGCAACGCCTTACGACTCCTACACGCGCAGCGTGCTCCTGACGGATAAAACCAAGCAGATGAACGCATATCTCTTCGGCGGCGTCGAGAGCGTTCCAGAGAAAGCCGTGACCATGGGTCTTAAAACCATCTGCGAGGCAAAAAATGTGATTCTTGTCGCCTTCGGCAGTGAGAAAGCGGAAATAATCCATCAGCTCGTTTACGGCAAAACGTCAACGTACGTTCCGGCAGCGATGCTTCAGATGCACATGAACATGACGCTCCTGCTTGATGACGAAGCAGCTGAAAAGATTAAATAAACCGAGGAGAAGGCAATGGGTAAATATTTTGGCACTGACGGCTTCAGAGGAGAGGCTAATGTCGACCTGACCGTTATGCACGCGCTTGAGATAGGCCGCTACCTCGGCTGGTACTACGGCAAGGATAAAAAGGCGAGAGTCGTCATCGGCAAGGACACGCGCCGCTCAAGCTATATGCTCGAATCGGCTCTGTGCGCGGGCCTTACGGCCTCGGGCGCGGACGCGTATCTTCTGCATGTGACCACAACGCCGAGCGTATCGTATGTCGCCCGTGCGGATGATTTCGACTGCGGCATTATGATATCGGCAAGCCATAATCCCTATTACGATAACGGCATCAAGCTTATAAACGGCAATGGCGAAAAAATGGGCGATGAGCTTCTTGATGAGATAGAGGCATATATTGACAGAGTAAGCGCCGGCGAAAAGGACTGCCTGCCCTACGCAACAGGAGAGAAGATAGGCCGTACCGTGGACTATTCCGCCGGTCGCAATCGCTACATCAGCTTTCTCATTTCGCTTGCGACGCGCTCATATAAGGGCAAGAAGGTCGGCCTTGACTGCGCCAACGGCTCGACATGGATGATGGCAAAAAGCGTATTTGACGCACTGGGAGCCGACACATATGTGATATCAAATAACCCCGACGGTATAAATATTAACGTAAACTGCGGCTCGACGCATATCGAGCAGATGCAGAGGTTTGTTCTCGACAACAAGCTCGATGTCGGCTTTGCCTTCGATGGCGACGCCGATCGCTGCCTGGCCGTCGACGAAAAGGGCAATGTTATCACCGGCGATCATATCCTCTATGTTTGCGGCAAATATATGCGCGACAGCGGAATACTCGGCGAAAAGAAGATAGTTACAACGGTCATGAGCAATATGGGACTGTATAAAGCTCTTGACGCGCTGGGAATCGGCTATGAAAAGACGGCCGTCGGAGATAAATATGTTGCCGAAAACATGCGCGCAAACGGATATATCCTCGGCGGTGAGCAGTCCGGTCATATCATTTTCGGCCGTCTCGCAAACTCAGGCGACGGAATACTGACCGCTATTAAAATCATGGAGGCCATGTGCGAGAGCAAGCAGCCGCTTTCAGTGCTGGCAGCGCCTGTCGTCATGTATCCGCAGCTTCTCAAGAATGTCGTTGTTGCCGATAAGGACGAAACGCTCACCTGCGACGAGGTGAAAAAGGCCGTTGCCGACATGGAGGCAAGGCTCGGCGAGGATGGACGCATCCTTCTGCGCAAGAGCGGCACGGAGCCGGTTCTTCGCGTGATGGCCGAGGCTAAGACCCCTGAACAGTGCGAGGAGTGCGTTGACTATATAATCGACGCTATGCGCTGCAGCGGCAGACTTATCAAGGTGAAATGACATGTATACGATTAATGACCTGCTCGATCTGAGCAAAACCATAGCCGCACCGCTTTTTGAGGGCAGGACCTACCCCTGGGAGGTGCTGGCCGATATATCAGACTTCATCACTGTTCTCGGCAGCACACTGCCGGAGGAGGAGTACGAAAAGCGCGGCGAGAGCGTGTGGATAGCGCGGGATGCGGAGGTTTTCCCCTCGGCGTACATAGGCTCGCCATGCATCATTGACCACGGAGCACAGGTGCGCCACTGCGCATTTATACGCGCAAGCGCGATAGTCGGCAAAAACGCCGTTGTGGGAAACTCAACCGAGCTTAAAAACGTCGTGCTGTTTGACAATGTGCAGACTCCGCACTATAACTATGTCGGCGACTCCATACTCGGCTATAAGGCGCATATGGGAGCCGGCTCGATAACCTCCAACGTTAAAAGCGACAAGAGCCTTGTAGTCATAAAAAACGGCGATGAGCTAATAGAGACCGGCCGCAAAAAGGTCGGGGCCATCCTCGGCGACTATGTTGAGATCGGCTGCAACAGTGTTCTCAATCCCGGAACGGTGCTCGGCCGCAGAGCCAGCGTCTATCCTACCTCCTGCGTGCGCGGAGTAATCCCTGAGGACGGGATATACAAATCAAAGGACGATATAGTGATACGCAGATAAGAAAAATCTCCCGAACTATCGGGAGATTTTTTACTACTGCTTTGTAGCCGGACGGCTTTTTTTTCTGGAGTGACCACGCCCGCGGCGGCGCGACAGTGCGGCCTTGCTGCGGTAAAAGTCTATCATGCCGTCGTCGGCCTCATAAACGAGTCTGTTTGCCGACCACGAGTTATCCTCCTGCTTGCGGAATTTGAGCCTGACCAGGAAGCTTCCGCAGTCGGGGCAGCTGAGGAGGTTCATATACCGCTGATCGCCCTGGTTGATCCAGCGGTGTGCCTCGAGCCGGCCCTGACATTTGGGGCAGGGGACAGAGGTGAGCTTTTCATCGGCGAATGCATCCGCCTTTGAAATATAGCCGGGGAAAACGAGATGCTCCAGCGCATCATGCGCGTTATCATCGGCGCTGTCCCGTTTTGAACGACGGGTGCTGAGCATCCGTGACGCCTCGTCATACCGCTCAAGGCCGAGCTGCATATCAAGCTTCGAGCAGACAAGCGCCGTGTTATATGCGTCGCCCAGGGCGTCGTGGGCAATGCGGGTCTGCTCTATCCCGAAATGCTCCATCGCCGTGGCGAGCGACTTTTGATTCTTGTCGCCGTCGGTCTGCATATTATAGATGAGCTGAAGGTTTATCCAGGAATTAATCCAGTCCCAGTCAAGGTCGTGGATAATAATATTCTGCTCCATAATACCGCGGTCGTCGCAGCCCCAGGTCAGAAAGGTGACGTCCTCGCCGCACCACTGCTTAAACTGCTCAAAGGCATCGGGAAAGCTGCGCCCGAGGGCGAGACGCTCCTTGTCAAAGCCGGTGAGCTTCTTGACCTTATAATGCATCCGTTTAAAATAAACGGGCCTTACATCTACCGTAAATTCCTCGGCAGGCTTCATGTCCTCCGAGAGCTTGACCGCGCCGATCTCAATAATCTCTCCCCTGAGCTTTATGGGGAGCTTGTTGAATACGGAGGATTTTGAGCTCATTGCCTGATTCCACTCTAAATCGACCACTACATAATTCATAAACACAACGACCTTACTTTAAGATTACAAAAAAGAATTATACCACACAGCGCCATGTTTTTTCAATATATATTTGAACAGCCGCTGCGCTTGTGGTATAATCATCGGGTAATTGTTGAAGGAGGTAGGAAAGATGAAAATTGCTGTTGTCTGCGGCGGCCTGTCAAACGAACGCGATGTCTCCATCACAAGCGGCACCTGCGTTGCGCGCGCACTGCGCGAGCACGGTCACAAGGTCGTTTTAGTTGATTTGTACTGCGGCTATGCCGGAAGCTATGACGATCCCGCCGAGCTTTTCGAGCGTGAGCAGGAGGATCTCAGGTATTCCGTAAAGGAGGAGGCTCCCGATATCGCGAAGCTGATTGCCGAGGGAGACGGAAGCAGGATAGGCAAAAACGTCATCGAGATTTGCAGGGCAGCGGATATCAGCTTTCTCGCTCTGCACGGCGAGGATGGCGAGAACGGCAAATTGCAGGCCACCTTCGACGTACACGGCATTAAATACACCGGCAGCGGCTATCTCGGCAGCGCGATGGCGATGAACAAGGAGATAACAAAGATCATGCTGAGCCACAGCGGCATACCGGTTCCCGAGGGCATAGTGCTCGAAAAGGGAGGGGAGATCGAAAATGTCGGCTTCCCCTGCGTCGTTAAGCCCTGCAGCGGCGGCTCGAGCGTAGGTACGAGCATGGTCGCAAGCGAGGATGAGTATGCGGCGGCGCTTGAGCTTGCATTCAAATATGAAGACCGCGTTCTTGTCGAGCGCTTTATAAAGGGACGTGAGCTCACCGTCGGCGTTATGGGCGGCGAGGCGATGCCCGTTATCGAGATAATCCCCAAAACCGGCTGGTATGACTACAAAAACAAGTATCAGGCGGGTCTTACGGAGGAGATATGCCCCGCGCCTATAAGCACGGAGGATACCCGCCGCGTTCAGTGCCTTGCAGAGCGAGTGAGCGAAGCTCTTATGATCGACGTCTATTGCCGCGCCGACTTTCTCATGGATAGCTCAAGCGGTGAAATATACTGCCTTGAGGCAAATACCCTGCCCGGCATGACCCCGACGAGCCTGATACCGCAAATGGGAAGGGAGCAGGGGCTCAGCTTCGGCGAGGTGTGTGAGAAGATAATAAGACTTTCCATGGAGAAGTATGAATGAAGGGTATAAGTGTTAAGCAGGCGGCTGAAGCAGTCGGCGGCAGACTGTCCGGCAGCGGCGACGCCGAGCTTGAGCTTAAAGGGCTTGTTATAGACAGCAGGAATGTTATGCCAGGCTTCGCTTTTGCGGCCATAGTTGGCAAGCGTGCTGACGGACATGACTATATAAATAAAGCCTTTGAGCTCGGTGCATCATGCTGTTTTGTCGAGCGTGACATACCCGGCGCTCCCGGCTGCCTTATAGTCGTTGACAGCACTGCCAAGGCAATGGCAAGACTGGCCGAGGCGTACAGAAAAATGCTCAATATTCCCGTTATCGGCATAACCGGTTCTGTCGGCAAGACAACGGCTAAGGAAATGATATCCGCCGTTCTGTCGCAGCGTTTTAAGGTCTTAAAAACGGACAAGAACCTAAACAACGAGCTTGGCGTACCGCTTACGATATTCCGCATAGAGCCGGAGCACGAGGCCGCCGTTATAGAAATGGGGATCTCCGATTTCGGCGAAATGAGCCGCCTCGCACAGATGGCGCGGCCTACCGACGCCGTTTTTACTCTCATCGGAAATGCCCACCTTGACAGGCTGCACGACCGTACCGGTGTGTTCAAAGCCAAAACCGAGATGCTTGAATACATGCCATGTGACGGTACGGTGGTTTTAAATGCAGACGATGATCTTCTCTGTGCGTGCGACTGCCGTCAAAGAAAAGTGCTCTATGGCCTTGGTGATAATGCCGGCGTCAGGGCGGAAAATATCAGAGTCGAAAGTGCGGCCATGCAGACCTGCGATATAGTATCCGGAAAACGGCGTATACATGTCTCGATACCGGCCTATGGCCGCCACATGGTCTACGCTGCGCTTGAGGGGGCAGCAGTGGGCATGAAGTTCGGATTAAGCGACGATGAGATCATACGCGGCATAGCGTCTTACGAGACTGTAGGCCGCCGCGCAAACGTTATAGACACCGGCTTTATCACCGTAATAGATGATTGCTATAACGCAAACCCAGACTCGGTCAAATGTGCGATAGACTCCATGTGTGCAAGCCGCGGCCGTAAGGTCTGTATATTGGGCGATATGCTAGAAATGGGTACGGCTCGCGCCGAGCGCCATGCGGATATAGGCAGATACGCCGTTTCGCACGGGGTGGAGCTTCTGCTCTGTGTCGGAGAAATGTCCGAAAACACTGCCCGCGCCGCGGAGGGCATAGCTTCATTGCACTTTGACAGCAATGCGCAGCTTATAGCCGAGCTGCCGAAGCTTATAAAAAAAGGCGATACGGTGCTCGTCAAGGCCTCGCACAGCATGAGGCTTGAGGAGGCCTCCGAGGCTTTAAAGCTCTTAAAGTAAAAAAAACGGACTGCATATCAGTCCGTTTTTTCTCATTTAAGCGACGCGCTGTATTCATCCCATGAAACAAAGGTGTTGTCACGCGGCTCATCGTATGTGATAACGCGCGGCTTCTCCATGACAACGGTGCTGTTTGCGGGAATATCATCGGTCACTATGCAGTCTGCCCCGATGCGCACATCGTTTCCTATGGTGATACCGCCGATTATCTTGGCTCCTGCACCGATATAGACACGGTCGCCTATCACAGGTGCGCCGCGCTTTTTGCTGCCGGGCATGGTGTTTGAACCGATAGTTACCTGCTGGAATATCGTGCAGCCCTTGCCGACACGGGCACCATAGGATATAAAGATCCCGCACAATCCGTGCGGCGCCTGAAACGGCCTTATGCGTTCGGTTATCGGGATGCTCGAATTGAGCTTATCCTGCGTCCATTGAGCTCTCAGCGAGTAGTAAGACTTAAATATCTTCTGTATGCCCTTCGGAAATAGTATCCGCCGCCTGTATTTCCAAAATGAGCGTGTCCCGTGAGGGAGGAATAAGCTATATATTTTCTTAAGCAGTTTTTTCATTTGCCGCTCCTCACATGAAGAAATTCTCGATAAGCAGAAGCAGGATTATGCCAGGAATTCCGAGAATGCCCGCTACAATGGCGCTTATCCAGCCGACGCTGAGGGAAAGACCGATGAATCCGCCGAGAAAATTGAAAATGAACAGCATGACAAAGCCCAAAAGAGCATTCAGCAGCAGCTTGAGTGCCCATTTTATAGGTGTTGCGAAGATTTTTATGACAAGCCATATGAGCAATACTGCAATGACTACGGTCAATATGGTATGTAACGCGTCCATATATCCTCCTAAGAAATCAGATTTTTGACATTTACAACGGCGCTGTTGTACCTTGACTTGAGTGCGTTGATCTCATAGATGCATGCGTCCATCATATCACAATCTGTCGTATTGTCAAATGCCGCGTATGCGCGCCTGAGCTGCAGGCGTATATCGTTTACCTCGTTAAGGCGGCGCTTATACTCGGCTTTGAGTCTTTTTTCTTCTTTTCTCGTCATGCTTACAGTCTCCTTTGTGTTTTTTAATAGTATATTCGGCTTGATCAGAATTTAAACGCCAAAAATTACCGTGTTTATATCCTGAGACGCTTCATATAATACAAGCAGACGAAGAACCCGAGACAGAAGTCTGAAAGACTCGCCGGGTGAAATGCCGGGGCTTATTGCGCAGGCGATAAGAACGCATTGAATTTCGTCGAGCCGGATAAGCCGAAAGGCATTTCATCCGACGGCGGAGGCAGATGAAAATCATCTGCCTCCGTTTTGCTGTGTCTTGATTTTTTTTGAGCTGTGTTATATACTATATAATCTGAAAATGTGTGCAATTTTACGCAAGATGTTGTATTTGAGAGGAATTTTAAATGACTAAAACCACCGCAGGATACGGTAACGACAGTATATCACAGCTCAAGGGAGCGGACAGAGTCAGAAAACGCCCGGGCGTTATTTTCGGCTCTGACGGGCTTGACGGCTGCCAGCACGCCGTGTTTGAGATACTTTCAAACTCTATAGATGAGGCACGCGAGGGCTACGGCAATGTTATAACGCTCACGCGCTACGCCGATAAATCAATTGAGATAGAGGACTTCGGCCGAGGCTGCCCGATGGATTGGAACGCAAAAGAAAAGCGCTTTAACTGGGAGCTCGTTTTCTGCGAACTGTACGCTGGCGGCAAGTACGCAAATAATGAGGGCGAAAACTATGAGTACTCCCTCGGACTTAACGGTCTCGGCTCGTGTGCTACGCAGTATTCGTCCGAGTATATGGATGTCACCGTCTGGCGCGACGGCAATAAGTATGAGCTGCACTTTAAAAAGGGTAAGGTCGTCGGCAAAAAAGGTCAGGAACTGACAGTGAGTCTGTCCGACCGCAAAAAGACCGGCACAACGATAAAATGGCGTCCTGACCTTGAAGTCTTTACGGATATCGACATACCGGAGGAATTTTTCAAGGACACACTGCACCGTCAGGCCGTCGTGAACGCCGGGGTCACCTTCCGCTTCCGAAACCAGAACGGCAATAAATTTGACGTAACGGAGTATGTCTATCAAAACGGCATCCTCGACTATGTAAGCGAGATCGCCCACGATTCGCCGCTTACATCGCCCTATTTCATAAGTGCCGAGCGCCGCGGCAGGGACAGAGAGGACAAGCCCGAATACAAGGTCAAGCTCTCGGCCGCTTTCTGCTTTTCTAACAAGGTCAAGGCAATAGAATACTACCACAACTCATCCTGGCTGGAATACGGCGGCGCACCGGAGAAGGCCGCGCGCAGCGCGTTTGTATATGCAATCGACGCATACATAAAAAAGATCGGCAAGTATCAGAAAAACGAGAGCAAGATAATTTTTCAGGATGTTGCCGACTGCCTGGTTCTCGTAACAAACTGCTTCTCTACTCAGACCTCGTATGAAAACCAGACGAAGAAGGCAATAACCAACCGCTTCATTCAAGAAGCGATGACCGACTTTTTCAAGGAAAAGCTCGAGGTATACTTCATCGAAAACAAGTCCGATGCAGATAAGATAGCCGAGCAGGTGCTTGTAAATAAGCGCAGCCGAGAGGCGGCGGAAAAAACGCGTCAGGGCATGAAGAAAAAGCTCTCCGGCAGCATCGACATAGCAAACCGCGTGCAGAAATTCGTTGACTGCCGCAGCCGTGATCCGGAAAAGCGTGAGATATATATCGTCGAGGGCGATTCGGCGCTGGGCGCGTGCAAGCTTTCGCGTGATGCGGATTTCCAGGGCATAATGCCCGTGCGCGGCAAGATACTCAACTGCTTAAAGGCCGATTACGTACGCATATTCAAAAGCGATGTCATAACCGACCTTCTCAAGGTTCTCGGCTGCGGCGTCGAGGTTCAGGTTAAAGGGAAGAAGGATTTAAACGCCTTCGATATTAACAATCTGCGTTGGAATAAGGTCATAATCTGCACCGATGCCGACGTCGACGGCTTTCAGATCCGCACGCTTATACTTACTATGCTCTACCGCCTTGTGCCGACGCTCATCCGTGAGGGCTATGTCTACATTGCCGAGTCGCCGCTTTACGAGATCGAGTGCAGGGGTAAGACATATTTTGCTTATTCCGACAAGGAAAAAACCGAGATCGTTTCCGGCCTTGGCGGGGCTAAGGCGGCGATAAACCGCAGCAAGGGTCTCGGCGAGAACGATCCGGACATGATGTGGATGACGACGATGAATCCGGAGACTCGCCGCCTTATAAAGGTCATGCCGGAGGAGGCCGAGCGCATGTCTCAGATGTTTGATCTGCTGCTTGGAGACGATCTTGCAGGCCGCAAAAATCACATTGCCGAGAACGGCTATCTGTATCTGGATATGGCCGATATCTCATGAGAGAGGATTTAAAATGAAATTTGACAAAGCTCGTAATCTGGTGAAATTCCTGCTTGCCATGTGCCTGGTGTTCTGCGTTGTCGGAATAGCCGCAAGCGGCAGTCAGACGGGAGTCGTATCGACATTCATATCGGTGGCGTTTTTCGTCACGGCTTTTATAGTCATCGCGGTATACTGCAAATGCCCTAACTGCGGCAAGCGCATATATCTCGGTCTGTTCAAGGCCGTCAACTGCCCGAGATGCAGAAGAAATCTCATAACCGGCGCAAAAACAAAGGGCAAAAAGCGCTGAAAGGATAGTTTATGGCTAAAAAACAGGTACCCGAAAAGAAACAATTCAATAATCCCAACGTCATTGGCCTGCGCGCCGAGGTCCTTGAGCAGCCGATAACCGAAACGCTCGAGCAAAACTATATGCCCTATGCCATGAGCGTTATAATATCCCGCGCCATTCCGGAGATAGACGGCTTCAAGCCCTCGCACAGAAAGCTGCTTTATACGATGTACAAAATGGGCCTTTTAAGCGGCGCACGAACAAAAAGCGCAAACATTGTCGGCCAGACGATGCGCCTTAATCCTCACGGCGACGCTGCGATATACGAAACGATGGTGCGCCTTTCAAAGGGCTATGACGCACTTTTGACTCCGTTTATTGACTCCAAGGGTAACTTCGGCAAGGTGTATTCGCGTGACATGTCCTATGCCGCGTCCCGATATACCGAGGCAAAGCTGTCTCCCATATGCGCGGATATTTTCGGCGATATCGACAAGGATACCGTTGAGTTTAACGACAACTACGACGGCAGCATGAAGGAGCCAGCACTTTTGCCGACTACCTTCCCCAATGTTCTCGTTTCGAGCAACACAGGTATCGCGGTCGGCATGGCCAGCCAGATATGCGGCTTTAATCTTGAAGAGACCTGCCGCGCTGCGATAGAGTATCTCCAGGATCCGGAGTGCGACCTGTTTCTGTTCTTGCCGGCGCCCGATTTCTCCACCGGAGGCGAGATCATCTATGACCGAGCGGAGATGGAGAATATCTATAACACCGGGCGCGGCAGCTTCAAGCTGCGCTCAAGATGGCGCTATCTGCAAAAAGAGAATATCATTGAGATCTACGAGATTCCCTATACGACGACCTCCGAGGCGATTGTCGATAAGGTTGCCGAGCTCATAAAGTCCGGCAGGGTCAAAGAGATAAACGATATGCGCGACGAAACAGACCTCAGCGGCTTGAAGCTTGCCATTGACCTTAAGCGCGGCACCGATCCCGAAAAGCTCATGCAGAAGCTTTTTAAGCTCACCCCGCTTATGGACAGCTTCCCGTGCAACTTCAATATCCTCGTTGCCGGAAATCCGCGAGTCATGGGCGTCAGGGAGATACTCAGCGAGTGGACGGCATGGCGCATAGAATGTGTCCGCCGCCGCGTGTATTTTGACCTTACAAAGAAAAAGGACAAGCTGCATCTGCTTCAGGGCCTTTCAATGATCCTTTTGGATATTGATAAGGCCATTGAGATAATCCGCAATACAGAGCTTGAAAGCGAGGTAGTTCCGAACCTGATGATGGGCTTCGGAATCGATAAGATACAGGCCGAATATGTAGCGGAGATCAAGCTGCGCAACATAAACCGCGAGTATATCCTCAAGCGCACCGCAGAGATCGAGGAGCTTGAGCAGGCTATTGCCGAGCTTGAAGAGACGCTCAAGAGCCGCCGGAGGATAAAAAGCATTATTATCTCCGAGCTCAGGGCAATAATAAAAAAGTACCCCTCGCCGAGAAAAACAGGCATCGTCTATGCTTCTGAGATAGAGGAGTATGTCGAGAGCGAAACGGTCGAGGATTACCCCGTGACAGTATTCCTGTCAAATGAGGGATACCTTAAAAAGATTACCCCACTGTCCCTGCGTATGAACAGCGAGCAGAAATTTAAGGACGGTGATGCACTGCGCATGAGCTTTGAGGCGACAAATCGCACGGAGCTGCTGATATTCACCGACCGCCAGCAGGTATACAAGACGCGCCTTTCCGATTTTGACGACACCAAGTCCTCTGCTCTCGGCACATATCTGCCGACAAAGCTCAGCATGGATGAGGGCGAGCGAGTGCTTGAGATTATATGTCCCGGCAACTATCGTAAAAACCTTCTGCTGTTCTTTGAAAACGGCAAGGCTGCTCGCCTTGATCTTGCAAGCTACGAGACTAAGACAAACCGCAAAAAGCTCATAAACGCTTACAGCGACAAGAGTCCTCTCGCCGCAGTCTGTATGGTAGGCGAGGAGATCGACATGGCGCTGTTCTCGTCCGACGGACGCGCTATGGTCTTTAACACAACGCTTTTGCAGCTTAAGACCAGCCGCACCACGCAGGGCGTTGCGGCAATGAACCTGAAGAAGAATCATAAGCTTGTCTCGGCGGCGCCTCTGGCGGATACCGCTATCAAAAATATTTCGCGTTACAGAGTCAGAAGCCTGCCTGCCGCCGGAGCATTGCTCAAGGACGAGGACAGGGGAGAGACTCAAATGTCGCTTATCGACTGAGGAGGGCGTTATGAAAACAACAAAAGCGAGTGAGTATTTCGTTCAGTATGCACTTATAGTTCTGGGCTCGGCGCTGTTTGCCGCGGGCTTTCAGTTTTTCCTGTACCCCAACTCAATTATCGTCGGCGGCGTCAGCGGTATCGCGATGATCATAAACTATCTTACGAGCCTGCCCGTCGGCGTTATGACCATCGTTCTGAATATCCCTCTTTTTATAATCGCCTGGCGGCATTTCGGTACGAAATTTATTATTGCGTCGCTTGTCGGAATGCTGCTGTCATCCGTGCTTGTTGACCTTTTGGCGCTGGTAAAATACTGCCCGACGAATGATATGCTGCTTGCCTGCATTATTGGCGGCGCCGTTAAGGGCCTCGGCCTCGGCATAATCTACTACGCCGGAGCTACGACCGGAGGTACGGACATAATCGCAAAATTCGTGCGCCTGAAATTCCCGTATATAAACTTCGGAACGCTCATACTGCTGACGGATGCGGTCATAATAATCGCGTTTGCAATCATCTTCAAAAAGGTCGAGGGCGCGATGTACGCCGTTATCACGATGTTCGTCGTCTCAAAGGTCATAGACCTTGTGCTCTACGGTATTGATAACTCGAGCGTCTGCTATATCATCAGCGAAAAAAGCGATCAGCTCGTAAAGGATATAACGGACAGACTGCACCGCGGCGTTACCATCCTTGAGGGTGAGGGCGCATATTCCCATCAGAATAAGCAGGTGCTGCTGTGCGTAGTAAAGCGCACTCAGATTGCCGATATCCGAAAGATCATCAAGAATATCGACGAAAATGCTTTCTTTATCATAACCGATGCAAAGAATGTTTTCGGTAAGGGCTTCGGAGATATCAGCGATAATAAGTAAATATTGAGGAACGAGACAAATTGTGCTTGACAAATCCGAGAATTGTGGTATTATTTATCTCGTTCCGTATGCGGGCATAGCTCATCCGGTAGAGCGCCACCTTGCCAAGGTGGAGGTAGCGAGTTCGAGTCTCGTTGCCCGCTCCATAAATAAAGCCTCTGTCAAATGACAGAGGTTTTTTCAGCGTATCAAAAAAGCCAATGGCTTTTTTGCACGCTTCAAAAACGCCACATTTTTTGTGAAAATAAATTTTCACGAAAAATCTCGCTACGCTCGTCAAAAAGTCTGATAAATCAGACATTTTTGATGGCTATAATCTGATTTCGAGCGGGGCCTTTGCCCCCTCGAGCTCCCCTGCTGCGCGGCTGTCTTTCCTCAGCAGCATAGTTTTTTGACAGTCTGATAAAACCTCTGTCATTTGACAGAGGTTTTTTATTGCAGGCTTTGACTGAATATGAAAAAAGACAGGTTTTCGCAGAAACCTGTCTTTTTGGTCGGAGTGGGGAGACTTGAACTCCCGGCCTCTTGGTCCCGAACCAAGCGCGCTACCAACTGCGCTACACCCCGAAACAGCTTTTATATTATAATAAGCGAAGCTTAACTTGTCAAGGATAATTTATCGCAGCCTGCCCGCATACACTTATCCGAGGTGACAAGTATGAACAGGACGCAGTTTTATATATGCTCGGCCATATTCATTGCTCTTACGATTGTGCGCGTTTCATCTCCCGCACTTGCAGATAGAATATCCGACGGAATAAGCCGGGCGCTGTATATGGAGCAGGAGCACACCGAAACGGCTGTTGAGTTCGGGAAAAGCCTAGCCGACGGCGACGTAATAGATGCCTTTTTGGAGCGCTTTGATAAAAGCACACCGGCACAGCCTTCCGCCGCTGAGACATCGCCCACTCCCGCACCGACGACAACGCCGACTTCCGAACCAGCGCCGCAGCCGACCGTGCATCCGGCAGTTGCGGCATTTTTGGAATCGCAGTCGGCATATTCGGACTGCGCAGTGCCGGAATCGGTCAGCTATGAGCGTCCGGAGCTGCCGTTTGACTACGCAAGCCCCGTTTCGGGCGTTAAATCTTCAGGGTTCGGCTACCGCCTGCATCCGATAAAAAACGAGGTCAAATACCATTACGGCACAGATCTTGCCGCCGATACGGGCACACCGATAACGGCTTTTGCAGACGGTACGATAGTCGCTCAGGGCGACTCGGACTCGTTCGGTAAATACGTCATGATAGATCACCCCGACGGCTACCGTACACTGTATGCGCATTGCAGCGAGCTGTGCATGAGCTGCGGCAATGTCAAAAAGGGCAGTACAATAGCGCTCGTCGGCTCAACGGGAGCGGCCACAGGCCCTCACCTGCACTTCGAGCTCGAACGCGACGGAATATATCTGAATCCCGAATTCTACATATGAGCAGCCGGTTTTCGCTGAGCCCCGGTGCAATATTCGTTTTGTCGTTCGTTTATTTTTTCGGTGGGCTGTCGAGTCTTGCGGCTGTGATGCTTTCCGCTGCTGTCCATGAAGCGGGACATGCAGCGGCAATATGCGCTTTAGACGGAAGAATTAAACGCCTCAGCTTTGATTCCTCCGGACTGTGCATGGTCTGCTCGGGGGTGTATTCAACCGCGGGAGAGGTGCTTATTTTTCTTTCCGGACCTCTTGCGGGGCTTGCTCTTGCATATGCCTGCGCAAAGCTCGGAAATGCGGCTGCAAATAACTTTTTGCTGCGCACAGCGGGAGTTAGCCTTGCTTTTACGGCATACAACCTGCTGCCTGCGCTGCCGCTTGACGGCGGCAGGGCGCTTTACTGTGTGCTCTGCGCCCTTGTCGGTAAAGAACGGTGCGAAAGCAAGATGTATTTTATAAGCATAACGGTCGCACTCGTTTTGTCCTTTCTCGGCTTATGCGCCCGCTCAACGCAGGTGGGGATAGTGCTGCTCGCATCGTCCGTGTGTCTGCTGCTCGCGCAAACGGGTATTGTAAAAAGCATGCGTATGTTGTAAAATCAAAAAATAAATACATTTGGAGAGGTATATGGATAAGCGACTTGAACGTATACTGCCGAAGGTGCAGAAGCCAGCGCGATACACCGGAGGCGAATATAATCAGATAATAAAAAACAAGGACGATATAGAGCTGCGGCTTGCTTTCTGCTTCCCTGATATTTACGAGATCGGCATGTCAAACCTCGGCATGGGTATACTGTATTCTACGATGAACGAGCTGCCGTATGTCTGGTGCGAGCGTGTGTTCGCGCCCTGGGGCGATATGTATGAGCAGATGAAGCAGCAAAATATCCCGCTGTATGCGCTCGAGAGCGGGGACCCCATATCCGAGCACGACGTGCTGGCCTTCTCAATAGGCTATGAGATGGCTTACTCCACGGTGCTCGATATGATCGACATGGCCGGTCTTCCGATACACAGTGCGGAAAGAACGGCACTCCTGCCCCTTGTGATTGCCGGAGGCACGGCGGCATTAAATCCGGAGCCCATGGCTGATTTCATCGACATTTTCCTGCTCGGCGAGGGCGAGGAGATGAACAACGAGCTGCTTGCACTTCTGCGCACGGCGAAGGCCGGGAACTGGTCAAAGCAAACGTTTTTGGAGAAAGCCGCACAGATAGGCGGCGTTCTCGTTCCGTCGTTTTACACGCCCGTTCTTAACGGAGATAATACGATAAATCATTTTGATGTTCACCCCGGCTCGCCTAAAAGAGTAACAAAGCGCGTGATAACGGATATGGATTCGGTGCATTTCCCCCTGGCGCCTATAGTCCCGTCTACCGAGGTCGTGCACGACAGAGTCAATCTTGAGCTGTTTCGCGGCTGCATTCGCGGCTGCCGCTTCTGTCAGGCCGGACATACCTACCGCCCGATAAGAGCAAAATCGCCCGAGCTGCTCGCCGAGCAGGGCAAGGCTCTGCTGAAAAACACCGGTTGCCAGGATATAACGCTGCTTTCACTCAGCTCGAGCGATTATCGTCATCTGTCCGACCTGTGCGATGAGCTGCTTGAATACTGCGAGCCGCGCAGCATCGGAATATCGCTTCCGTCTCTGCGTGCCGATAACTTTTCTATCGATATAATGCATCGCATTCAAAAGACGCGCAAAAGCGGCCTGACCTTCGCGCCCGAGGCAGGCAGTCAGCGTCTGCGCGACGCCATAAACAAAAACGTCAGGGAGGAGGACCTGCTGCACACCTGCCGCCTGGCGTTCGAGGGCGGATGGAATACGATAAAGCTGTATTTTATGCTCGGACTTCCTACCGAGACGGATGAGGATATCCTCGGCATAGCGGAGCTTGCAAATCAGGTGCTGCACACATGGAGGCTTTACGCAAAGAACAAAAACAGGGGAGTGCGCATAACCGTTTCGACATCCTGCTTTGTTCCCAAGCCTCACAGCCCGTTCCAGTGGGAGCGGCAGGTCACGATGGATGAATATATCCGAAAGGTACATCTCCTGCGCGAGAATATAAAAGCCAAAAACGTCGTCTATAACTGGCACGATCCGCAGACAAGCTACATCGAGGCGACGCTCTCACGCGGCGACCGCCGCATGGGTAGGGTCATAGAAAACGTATGGCGTGCCGGAGGCAGACTTGAGGCATGGAGCGATTACTTCTTGTTCGGACGCTGGATGAAGGCCTTTGACGACGCAGGAGTCGACCCGACGTTCTACGCTTACCGCGAGCGCTGCGAGGACGAGGTCATGCCCTGGGACATCGTCGACGTAGGTGTGCGCAGGGCGCATCTGTGGCATGAGCGTGAGCAGGCCTACAGGTCTGAGCTTTCGCCCGACTGCCGCAAGCAGTGCTCGGCCTGCGGCGCGGCAAAGCTCCTGAAGGGAGGAAAATGCGATGGATAAGTACAGGATGCTGTTTTCCAAAACCGGAAGAGCGGTGTATATATCGCATCTTGACCTTATGCGCACCGTGACCCGCGCATTCATGCGTGCAGAATGTAAGCTCAAATACTCCGAGGGCTTTAACCCGCATCCCAATATATCCATTGCACTGCCGCTTTCCGTCGGCTGCGAGAGCGTGTGCGAGATCATGGATTTTAAGATGCGCGAGGATATGACATGCGAGGAGATAAAAAGCCGCCTTGCAGATCAGTTTCCGGAGGGTATAGAGGTCATCGATGTGTATGAGGCCGGGCGCAAGGTCAAGGAGATAAAATGGCTGCGCATATCCGGCGTTTTCGAGTATGACGAGCGCGATGCGGCTGCAATGGCCGAAAAGCTCAATGAGTTTTACTCGACCGAGAGCATTGTCATAACGAAAAAGACAAAGCGCGGCATGGGCGAGAGCGATATTAGACCGGCGATAATGGAAATAGCCTTCAAGTGCAGCGGCAGCGATGTTTTGATGCACGCCGTTATCTCAGCGCAGGAGCCCACGCTCAATCCTGAGCTCATAGCCGACGCTTTGCGTCAGCTTGCACCCGATATCGCGCCGGATTTTGCGAAATTCAGGCGGCTTGAGATATTCGATGAAAATATGCAGGTTTTCCGCTGAAAATGCTTGCATTTCAAGGCTCTTTGTGGTAACATATCATGGCTTGCGTACATCGCAGGCTATCAAGCGGTCCTCTGCCGAGGCCGAAAGGGAGCCCTCCGGCACGAACGCCTAAAGTAAAGGAAGGATTAGACTATGGATCTGATCAAAATTCTCAGCGAGCAGTACATGAAGCCCGAGCTGCCCGAGCTCAACGTCGGCGATACCGTCCGTATCACCGTTCGCGTAAAGGAAGGCAGCCGTGAGCGCAACCAGGCATTCGAAGGCACCATCATTGCCAAGAAGCATGGCGGCATCAACGAGACCATCACCGTCCGCCGCATCTCCTACGGTGTAGGCTGCGAGAAGGTCTTCCCCGTACACTCTCCCTCCATCGTCTCCGTAGAGACAGTTCGCCGCGGCAAGGTCCGCAGGGCAAAGCTGTACTACCTGCGCGAGCGCGTCGGCAAGAGAGCAAAGGTCAAGGAGCGCCTGTAAGCGCCCGACCTGTCAACCGGTCCAAAAAAAGCGGCATAAGCCGCTTTTTTTGTTGCCTAAATACAGCATTATCGTGTATAATATATTGATAAACTCATCAAGAGGTAATTCAAATGAAAAAAACTAATGATAGGGTCAAAAAGCCTGAAGCAGTAAAGACCGAGACTACGACGAGAGGCGAGATATACGACTGGATGCAGAGCCTTGTGTTCGCGCTTATCATCTGCATCATCGTATTTGTGTTCATCTTCAGAATTGTCGACGTTAGCGGTGATTCGATGAATCCCACGCTGCTTAACGGCGACAAGCTCGTCGTATCCGACGTTTTTTATAAGCCCAAGCAGGGCGATATCGTCATTTTCCGCAAGGATGAGTACAAGGCCGAGGCACTGGTCAAGCGTGTCATCGCTACCGAGGGTCAGACTATCGAGATAGACTTTGACCGCGGCAGGGTCTATGTCGACGGCGAGCTCCTTGACGAGCCGTATATTGCCGAGCCCACGCACAATCAGCTTGACTTCCAAGGGCCGCAGACCGTTCCCGAGGGCTGTGTATTCGTCATGGGCGATAACCGCAACGCATCGTCAGACAGCCGCAGGGCGCAGATCGGCATGGTCGATGAACGCCTTATAGTAGGCAAGGTGCTGCTGCGTGTGTTCCCATTTGATTCCATCGGCGTTCCCGACGGTGAATAATATGGACGGCGTAAACTACGAAAAAATGAATATCCAGTGGTTTCCCGGCCACATGACGAAGGCTCAGCGTATGATAGAGGACAGCATAAAACAGGTCGATGCCGTGTGCGAGATCCTCGATGCGCGCATACCTAACTCCAGCCGAAACCCTGATATCGACCGTCTCGCCGCCGGAAAGCCTAGACTTATCATACTCAACCGAACTGATCTTGCAGACCCAAGTATAACTGCACAGTGGCGCGAGTTTTTTGAAGCGCAGGGCATAAAAATCCTAGAAACGGATGCAAAGTCCGGCAAGGGAGTAAGCGGCTTTGTTCCGGCTCTGAGCGAGCTTTTGAAGGACAAAATTGCCAGCTACGCCGCAAAGGGGCAGGTGAACCGCCCCATGCGAGTTATGATCCTCGGTATACCGAATGTCGGCAAATCAACATTCATTAACAAGATCGCCAAGCGCAAGGCCGCTATAGCCGGCGATAAGCCCGGTGTGACGCGCGGCAAGCAGTGGATCAATATCGATAAGGGGCTCGACCTTTTGGACACTCCGGGCATTCTTTGGCCTAAGTTTGATTCGCAGGAGGTTGGCGAGATGCTGGCCATTACGAATGCAATAAAGGCCGATGTGCTCGATAAGGAGACGCTGGCTGCAAACTTCATGCTGCGTCTGAGGGAAATGTACCCCGAGGCGCTTACGGCGCGATACAAGCTTGAGCCCGATCCCGAGGCAAACGGCTTTGAGCTGCTTGAGCAGGCCGCAAAAAAGCGCGGCTTTCTTATATCCAAGGGCGAATACGATATTGAACGCATGGCGAATACGCTGCTTGGCGAGTACCATGACGGAAAGCTTGGCAGAATAAGCTTGGAGAAACCGTGATGACAGAGCTTTGGGAGCTTGAAAACGAGATATATGACAGTGGAGTCGAGCTTATATGCGGCGTCGATGAAGCCGGACGCGGCCCGCTGGCGGGTCCTGTTTGCGCCGCAGCGGTAATCCTTCCGCGAGGACTTGAGATAGAAGGGCTCAACGACTCAAAAAAGCTCAGCGAGAAGAAGCGGGACAAGCTGTTTGACGCGATCTGCGCCGAGGCCGTGAGCTACGGCATAGCCTTTGCGAGTGTCGAGGAGATTGAAGAGATAAATATATTGAACGCCGCTATGCTTGCAATGAACAGGGCCATCGAAAGGCTGTCGGTAAAGCCCGCACTCGCGCTCGTTGACGGGAATCGTAATTCCGCAATAAAAATGCCGAGCCGCTGCGTCGTAAAGGGCGACGCTAAATGTGCCGACATTGCCGCGGCGTCGATACTGGCCAAGGTCACCCGTGACCGATATATGCTTGAAATGGCGGAAAAGTATCCGGAGTATCATTTTGAAAAGCACAAGGGCTACGGCACGAAGCTTCACTATGAGGCCCTGCGCGAGTACGGACCATGCGAGATACACCGCCCGAGCTTTTTGAGGAAAATGCACTGATGGCAGAGGAAAAACTCGGCGCTTTCGGTGAGCGTAAGGCCGCAAATTATCTGCGGCTGCACGGATACAGGATAGTTGACACTAACTGCCGCTACAGGCAGGGCGAGATCGATATAATCGCAAAACGCTGTGATTACATAGTTTTTGTTGAGGTGAAGCTCAGGAAAAACAACGCCTTCGGCGAGGCGCGAGAATTTGTAACCCCGGCAAAGCAGCAGCGCATTATCATGGCTGCGCAGCTTTGGCTTCAGACGCACGAGACTGAGCTTCAGCCGCGCTTTGACGTTATAGAGGTTTACGCTCCTGAGGGCGTATATTCAAAAAAAGTTATTATTAATCACATAGAAAACGCATTTTGATCGGAAAGGAGTGTGTTTATGTTATATTTCAGCACAAGAAACTCGAAAGAAAAGGTGACTGCATCTCAGGCGATATCCCGCGGTCTTGCACCCGACGGCGGACTGTATGTTCCCGAAAGTCTGCCGCAGCTTACCCTGAATGATATAAAAGCTCTGGGCAGGGAGGACTACCGCGGAAGAGCCCTCGGAATAATGAAGCCTTTCCTTGACGAATTTTCAGAGACTGAGCTCAAAGCGATGGTATCCCGTGCATACGGCGATAATTTTGACAGCAAAAGCACTGCTCCGGTGCATTTTCTTGACGATAATACCGCTGTGCTTGAGCTTTGGCACGGACCGACCTGCGCGTTTAAGGACATGGCTCTTCAAATGCTTCCTCATCTTCTGACAGCCTCGCTCAAAAAGTGCGGTGAAAAGCGCAAGGTCTGTATCCTTGTTGCCACCAGCGGCGATACGGGTAAGGCGGCGCTTGAGGGCTTTGCCGATGTTGAAAACACAAAAATCCTTGTGTTTTATCCGCACAACGGCGTATCGGATGTACAGCAGCTGCAAATGGTGACTCAGACCGGTAAAAACGTCAGCGTAGCCGCCGTGCGCGGCAACTTTGACGATGCGCAGACCGGCGTAAAGCAGATATTCGGCGATAAGGAATTTGCCGAAAAGCTCAGCGAAAACGGATGGTTCCTCTCATCGGCAAACTCTATAAACTGGGGCAGACTTCTGCCGCAGATAGTTTACTATTTCTCCGCCTACTGCGACTATGCAAATTCCGGCCGGATAAGCTACGGCGATAAGCTCGACTTCGTCGTACCCACAGGCAACTTCGGAAATATTCTGGCCTGCTGGTACGCAAAGAGCATGGGGCTGCCCGTCGGCAAGCTCATCTGTGCGTCGAATCAGAACAATGTACTTGCCGATTTCTTCGCGTGCGGCGTGTATGACCGCAACAGGACGTTCTATACGACAATATCCCCGTCAATGGATATCCTTGTCTCCAGCAACCTTGAAAGGCTGCTGTACTCAGTCTGCAAAAGCGATACGGAAGTAGCCTCTTATATGACGGAACTTGCGAAAACAGGTGAGTACGAGGTCTCCGACGCGATAAAGGCCGTTATAAATGAGTATTTTGTCGGAGGTTATTGCTCGGACGACGATACAAAAGAGGCAATAAATAAGGTCTATACCGAAAACGGCTACCTTATGGATACCCATACAGCCGTTGCTTATAAAAAGCTTGCCGACTACCGTAAAGACACCGGCAGCTCCTCACCGGCGGTCGTTGTCTCGACTGCAAGCCCTTATAAATTCTGCGACAGCGTTCTCAGCGCGTTGGGGCAGGAAACAAACGCTCCGGGGACTGAGCTTATTGAGAAGCTTTCGGAAACTACGAAAACGGCAGTACCAAAGCCGCTTGCCGGACTTGATAAGCGCGAAAAGCGCTTCGGCCTTGTCGTTGATAAGCAGGATATGAAGGCCGTCGTCGAGGGTTTTCTTAAATAACAAACAAAATATGTAGGGGCTTTCGCCCCGATTAAGCTGACGGAAGCCGAAGGCCCGTCAGCTCAAGCTTAGTCGCAGCAGCCGCGCGGACAGAAGGTAGAGCAAAAGGTCTCGGACTTGGTCGTGGCCTTATCGTTCTGCACCTTGATCTGTGCGGCCGAGCACTTGCAGTCAATTGTGTTGTACTTGCAGCTTGATACATCGCATCCGACACCCGTGATCTGACTTGAGCTCATCTTCTTGTTGTTCATTTTCTTACCTCCAGAGAGTATTGTCCTCAGACATTATTATTTTTGACTATAATTTCAGTTTTATACGGAGGCAGCATGTCTTTATATACTATCGGCGATACTCACCTGTCGCTCGGAACAAATAAACCAATGGACGTTTTCGGCGGGCGCTGGGAAAACTATGTTCAGAAGCTCAACGAAGGATTTGCCGAGCTCAATGATGACGATCTCACCGTTTTGTGCGGAGATATCACCTGGGGAATGACTATGGACGAGGCTTTGCCCGACTTTAAATTCATCGATGCGCTGCCCGGGAGAAAGATAATCCTTAAGGGCAACCACGATTACTGGTGGACAACTGCGACAAAGGCACGCAGCTTTTTTGCAAAGCACGATATAAATACGATTGATGTCATGCACAATTCAAGCTTTGAATATGACGGAGTTTCAATCTGCGGCACTCGCGGCTGGTTTTATGAGGAGAGCAAGGGTGCTGAGCACGATAAAAAGATAATGAACCGCGAAATCATGCGGCTTGAAGCGTCGCTAAAGGCCGCATCAACCGACGAGATTTATGTATTCCTGCATTATCCGCCTAAATATATGAATTATACATGCCCGGAGATACTGGAGCTTTTGAAAAAATATAATGTGAAGCGCTGCTGCTACGGGCATATCCACGGCGCAGGCTGTCAATTTGCCTTCAACGGCATGCTCGGAGGCATTGATTTCATGCTCGTTTCAGCCGATCATGTTAAATTCAGACCTGTAAAACTGATTTGACAGTACCTTCGATTGGTAAGTTCAAAGAAAATAATTGCTTTTGACTGAAATATCTGTTATTATGTTTTGGTCTATGTGAATTATATTAGGAGGAATATATAAATGTTAGTCAAGAACGTAGAAAAGAAAGACTCCAAGACCGCAAGCTTTCAGGTCGAAGTCGATGCCAAGGAATTCGACGAGGCCGTAAACAAGGCATTCAATAAGAACAAGGGCAGCATATCCATCCCCGGCTTCAGACAGGGCAAGGCTCCCCGCGCCGTTGTTGAGGGCATGTACGGTCACGATGTTTTTTATCAGGATGCTATCGACGAGCTCGTTGCTCCCGCATACGAGCACGGATACGATAACTGCGGCCTGAAGATAATAGGCAAGCCCGCAGTCTCGAACGTGGACCTTTCCGACGATAAGGTTCTCACCCTGACCTTTGATGTTGAGCTCTACCCCGAGGTCACCCTCGGCGAGTACAAGAACCTCAGCGCGGTTAAGGAGACTTACATTATCACCGAAGAGGACGTAGACGGCCAGATCGACGGCGTCCGCAAGCGCAACGGCCGCGTTATCGACCTTGAGCGTGAGGCTCAGATGGGCGATACGGCTGATATCGACTTTGAAGGCACTCTTGACGGTGTCCCCTTTGACGGCGGCAAGGCTGAGGGCTATGAGCTTGAGCTCGGCTCGAACACCTTTGTTCCCGGCTTTGAGGAGCAGATTGTCGGCATGAACATCGGCGATGAGAAGGATATAAACATCACCTTCCCCGAGGATTACGCGGCGGAGCTGGCAGGCAAGGACGTCGTATTTAAGGTCAAGCTCAACGGCCTGTCCATGACCGAGCTGCCCGAGCTCGATGACGATTTTGTTCAGGACGTTTCCGAGTTCAACACAGTTGAGGAATACAGAGCAGACACCCGCAAGGATATGGAGCGCGTTATGGATCAGCAGATGGATGCAAAGTTCCGCACCGCTATCATGACCAAGGCCTGCGATAACATGACTGTTGAAATCCCCGAGAGCATGATGCAGGAGAAAATCGATGAGCTCATCCGCAGCTATGCGGCAAACTTCGGCCTGACTGACCCGAAGATGAGCACCGACGATATCAAGAAGATGATGGGGCTCGATGAAGAGGCCATCAACGCTACAATCCGTCCAGCTGCCGAGTATCAGGTAAAGCAGGATCTGCTTCTCAACGCCATAGTTGAGGCAGAGAACATTGAAGTCACCGACGAAGAGCTTGAGGACTACATCAAGGGCGCTGCCGAGTCTGTCGGCACTGACGCCGATCATATCCGCCAGTACTTCGGCGAGGAATATATTAAAAACGAGTTCAAGAAAGAAAAAGCGACCAAGATAGTTATAGAGTCGGCTACTGAGGAAGCTCCCTCCGAGGAGCCCTCCGAGGAGAAAGAGGCCGAATAATCTATCTCGTTTAAGGATATGATCTCCACACGGTAAGCTGAAGAAAGGAGACGTTAAAAATGAGTTTAGTACCCTATGTAGTAGAACAGACAAGCCGTGGCGAGCGTTCGTACGATATCTTTTCAAGACTTCTCAACGACCGCATAATCATGCTGTCGGAGGAAGTCAACGACACGACCGCGAGCCTTATCGTTGCCCAGCTTCTGTATCTTGAAGCGCAGGATCCCGACAAGGATATACAGTTTTATATCAACAGTCCGGGCGGCTCTGTCACTTCGGGCATGGCTATTTACGATACCATGCAGTATATAAAGCCCGACGTATCCACAATATGCATCGGTATGGCGGCGTCCATGGGAGCATTCCTGCTATCGAGCGGCGCAAAGGGTAAGCGCCTTGCGCTTCCCAATGCCGAAATTATGATCCATCAACCCTCCGGCGGCAGCAAGGGTCAGTGCACCGATATTCAGATTCAGGCTGAGCAGATCCTTAAGATTAAGAAAAATCTCAACAGGATACTCGCCGAAAACACCGGCAAGGATATCGCCGTCGTTGAAGCGGACTGCGAACGAGACCATTTCATGTCCGCACAGGAAGCCCTTGAATACGGCCTTATCGATAAGGTGATCACCAGGCGATAAGTGCGAAATTTATGGGGGAACAGAGCGTTCCCCCATATTACATCATTTCCCGAGGTATAATTATGGCAAGAACAGACGACAGAAAGAGCATCCGCTGCTCTTTCTGCGGAAAAACACAGGCTCAGGCCGGCCGGCTTATTGCCGGCAACGGCGCATATATCTGCGATGAGTGCGTAAATCTCTGCATGAGTATAATCGCTGAGGACGAGCAGGCTCCCGTGCATGACAATCAGGGCAATCGTCTGCGCTTCGAGGATCTCCCGAAGCCCTCCGAGATCAAACAGAGACTTGACGCATACATCGTCGGGCAGGAGAGGGCAAAGGTCGTTTTATCGGTTGCGGTGTATAACCACTATAAGCGCATACTTTTTGCCGGAGATAACGATGTTGAGCTTCAAAAAAGCAACATTCTGCTTATCGGCCCGACCGGAAGCGGCAAGACACTTTTTGCCCAGTCGCTGGCCAAGATGCTTAATGTACCTTTTGCTATCGCGGATGCTACCACTCTCACCGAGGCAGGATATGTCGGCGAGGACGTCGAGAATATTCTCCTGCGCCTGCTGCAGGCGGCAGATTTTGACGTTGAACGCGCCGAAAAGGGTATAATCTATATTGACGAGATCGATAAGATCGCCCGTAAAAGCGAGAATACCTCAATAACGCGCGATGTCTCCGGCGAAGGTGTACAGCAGGCGCTTTTGAAGCTGCTTGAGGGCACTGTCGCAAACGTTCCGCCTCAGGGCGGACGAAAGCACCCGCATCAGGAATTTATCAAGGTCGATACGACAAACATACTTTTCATCTGCGGCGGTGCATTCGACGGCCTTGACAAGATTATCGAAAAGCGTACAGATAAAAAGAGTATGGGCTTCGGTGCGGAGATAAAAAGCTCTACAGAGCGGGATGTCGGTGAGCTTCTCAAGCAGGCTCAGCAGCACGATCTTTTAAAGTTCGGCATAATTCCCGAGCTCATCGGCCGCCTGCCTGTCATAGCCCCGTTGACATCTTTAAAGCGAGAAGACCTCGTTCGCATACTTACCGAACCCAAAAACGCCATGACTAAGCAGTACGAGGCGCTTATGGGCTATGACGGAGTTAAGCTCGTCTACGATAAAGATGCGCTTGAAGCGATAGCGGATAAGGCTATCGAGATGAAGATCGGCGCTCGCGGTCTTCGAAGTGTGATGGAAGGTATAATGACCGATATCATGTACACCGTGCCTTCCGAGCACGATATCGAGAAAGTAATTGTCACTGCCGACTGCGTGAAAAACGGAACCGGCCCCGACGTAATACGCAAATGATACAACACGGCAAGACGGGGCATTGCCCTGTCTTGCTGCGTTTTTTCTATTTTATATCCCTCAGAAGGAGGTAAGCTTATGAATCAGAACAAGAAAATACCCGACCGCGCAATGGCCATACTGCCGCTGCGGGGCCTTAACATATTCCCCGGAATGCTCCTGAGCTTTGACGTTGAGCGCCCGATATCGCTCGCGGCCCTCAATTTTGCGCAGAACTCCGATCAGGAGATATTCCTTGTTACGCAGAAGGATATAGCAAACGATATGCCGGAGCTCAATGACCTTTACGAATACGGTGTTGTCTGCCGCATCCGTCAGCTCGTTCGTCAGCCAGGAGGCAAGCTGTGCAAGGTGATGGCCGAGGGAATCTACAGGGGCAGAATATCGTCTATCAGCTCCGAGCAGCCATATTTCTTCGGCGATGTTGAAAGTGCTCCCGATAAGGCTGAAAAGGTCGCTGCTGACAGAAAGGAAGCGCTCATGCGCACTACGGTAGGGCTGTTTGATGAGTATATCCAGCTATCCGGCAGTATGCCGCCCGAAATGCTTCTAAACCTTGTTGTCAGCCGTGATCCCGCCTTTGTTGCAGACTATACGGCGCAGAACGTACGACTTGATTACCGCCAGAAGCAGGTACTCCTTGAGGAGCTTCATCCCTGCCGCAGGCTGGAGATGCTAATTGAGCTGCTCAACCATGAGCTTAACGTCATGAGCATAGAGCAGGAGCTCAGTGAGGCGACGAACGAGCAGGTAAACCGCAGTCAGCGCGATTACTATCTTCGTGAGCAGATGAAGATAATCCAGCAGGAGCTCGGTGAGGATGATACATCAGACGATATAGGCGAATACCGCCAGAGGATCCGCGACCTGAAGCTCTCGCAGGAGATAGAGGATAAGCTTCTCAAAGAAGTGTCCCACCTTGCAAAGCAGCCCTTCGGCTCGACCGAGGCCACGGTCATCCGCGGCTATCTCGACGTTTGCCTTGAGCTGCCGTGGAACATAAAGACCGAGGAAACGCGGGATATTGACAAAGCGCGCAGGGTGCTCGATGAGGATCACTACGGCCTTGAAAAGGTTAAGCAGCGCGTTATAGAATACCTTGCCGTGAGGCAGCTTGCCCCCAAGGCCGGCGGAAGTCTGCTGTGTCTTGTCGGACCTCCGGGCACCGGTAAGACCAGCATAGCAATGAGCATCGCACGAGCAACAAATCGCAAGTGTGTTCGCATATCCCTCGGCGGTGTTCACGATGAGGCAGAGATCCGCGGCCACAGAAAAACCTATGTCGGGGCAATGCCCGGCAGGATCATATCCGGCATCCGTCAGTCAAAGAGCATGAATCCTGTAATGGTGCTTGATGAGGTTGACAAGTTAGGCTCTGACTATCGGGGCGATCCCTCTGCGGCGCTGCTGGAAGCGCTCGACCCCGAGCAGAACTCAACGTTCCGGGATAATTACCTTGAAGTGCCGTTTGATCTTTCGGATGTATTCTTCATAACGACCGCAAACTCGCTCGATACCATACCGAGAGCGCTCCTTGACCGCATGGAGGTCATTGAGCTTTCAAGCTATACCGATGAGGAAAAGCTCAGCATCGCAAAGGGGCATTTGCTGCCCAAGCAGCGCAAAAAGCATGGTCTTAAGGCTTCACAGCTGAAGGTCAGCGACGACGCCATACGCGAGATTATAACATATTACACACGCGAATCGGGTGTCAGAAATCTTGAACGTCAGATAGCGGCGCTGTGCCGCAAGGCTGCCGTTTCGATTGCCGACGGCGAGCGCAAGAGCTTGTCGATTCGCTCCGGTGTATTGCAGCCGTATCTCGGCTCACCGAAATTCAAGCCCGAGCAGCGCAGAATGAACGATGAGGTCGGCCTTGTGCGCGGCCTTGCGTGGACAAGCGTCGGCGGCGAGGTGCTCGATGTCGAAGTTGCTGTTGTCGAAGGCAGCGGAAAGCTCGAGCTTACCGGCAACCTCGGCAAGGTTATGCAGGAATCCTGTCAGGCGGCAATGACCTGTATAAGAAGCAGGGCAAATAAACTCGGCATCAACGCTGATTTTTACAAAACAAAGGATATACACATACATTTCCCGGAGGGTGCGATACCCAAGGACGGGCCTTCGGCGGGTGTCACCGTCTGCACGGCTATCGTCTCCGCGCTGACAGGTACGCCCGTGCGCCGCGATATCGCAATGACGGGAGAGATCAGCCTGCGCGGAAGAGTTCTTCCCATCGGAGGCCTCAAGGAAAAGACGATGGCGGCTATGCGCAGCGGCGTAAGCACCGTTATCATTCCTGCCGATAACGAGCCGGATCTCGAGGAGATCGATCCTGCCGTGCGAAAGGCACTCAACTTTGTGCTGGCAGATAAGGTCGATAACGTACTTGAAACTGCGCTTGCTCATAAGGACGCTGATAGCAAGCCTGATGTCATTATGCCCGTTTCGGGCAAGAAATCCCGTCCGGGAATTAGACAGTAGGTGTACTATGGCCGAACTTAACGTCAACAAAGCCGAGTTTATAAAAAGTGCGGCAGCACCGGCGGACTTTATCCGCGGTGCACTTCCGAATATCGTATTTGCAGGCAAGTCCAATGTCGGCAAATCCTCGGTGATAAACAGACTTTTAAATCGCAAAAACTTTGCGCGAGTGGGACAGTCTCCGGGAAAGACGATACATGTAAACTATTTTCTTATAGACCAAAAGGTCTACTTTGTCGATCTTCCCGGCTACGGCTACGCGAAGGTATCAAAGTCAGAGCGCGAACGCTGGGGCAAGCTCATGGAGCAGTTTTTTGCCGTCGACGGGCTCATAGACCTCGGAATAATGATCGTAGACTCGCGTCATAAGCCGACGGCCGACGATATTACGATGGCTCAATGGTTCAAAAGCACCGGCTGTCCGCTCGTGGTTGCTGCCAATAAGTCAGATAAGCTGAAAAAGAGTGAGATCGAGGCGAATCTTGAGCTTATTCGTCTTACTCTCGGCCTTGATGAAGAAACGCCGCTCATTCTATTTTCCGCGGAAAAGGGCAGCGGCCGCGACGCTCTTATGTCGCAGATACTCAAGTATATTTAAGGTAGTGCTTTATGAATTCATTCGGCGATGTAATGCGAAATCTTGACTGGTCGGTTGTTACCGACATGCTCATGTCCGTCATACCGGCGCTCGTGTGCATAACGCTGCACGAGATCAGCCACGGCTATGTCGCCTATAAGCTGGGCGACAACACTGCGAAAAATATGGGAAGGCTCACGCTCAATCCCATTAAGCATATCGACATTGTCGGTCTCATAATGATGGTCGTGTTCAAATTCGGCTGGGCAAAGCCCGTGCCGGTCGATATGCGCAATTTCAAGCACCCCAAACGCGACATGGCGATAACCGCACTCGCAGGTCCGGTATCAAACCTCCTGATCTGCTGCGTCGTGCTGTTTATTTACGGTATCATTTTTCTGCCGTGCAAGCTCTCGGGAAGCGAATTCTGGGGAGATGTGCTTGATATGGTTTACATAACATCATATTTGAGCATAGCTCTTGCCATATTCAATATCATTCCCGTGCCGCCGCTGGACGGCTCAAAGGTGCTGTTTTCACTCATGAGCGATGAGGCGTATTTTAAGCTCATGCGCTATGAGCGCTACGGAATGCTGATTCTGCTCGTCCTTGTGGCTACTAATATTCTGGGGCAGCCGCTCCAGACGGTGACCGAGGCGGTGTTCAAATTCCTGCTCCCGTTTGCCGAATGGGGCTATGACCTTTCGTGCATACTGTTTTATTGATAATGGACAATCCTACTTTTCATCTTGACGGCGTAGTTAAGGACAGAAATGAGCTTCAGGATTTCGACGGTCCGCTCAGCCTTATCCTTATGCTGCTGTCGAAAAATAAAATAGAGATACGAGATATAAAAATATCCGAGATACTCGATCAGTACCTTGAATACCTTGACCGTATGGAGAAAATGGATCTTGAAATAACGAGCGAGTTCGTGCAGATGGCCTCGCATCTGCTGTATATCAAGACCCGAACGCTCCTTGCGGGCGAGGAGGAGGTCAGTGAGCTGGAAGAGCTCATGACTTCTCTTGAGCAGTTAAAGTGCAAGGACATTTACTCGGCTGTGCAGAGAATAACTCCGGAGCTGAAAAAGGCCTCGGAAAAGGGGCTTTTATATTACGCAAAGCTCCCGGAGCCGCTGCCGGATATAAAGCGCGAGTACGAGTATCGCCACGAGCCGGCGGATCTGTTCCGTGCGCTGTATACCGTTATAACACGCGGCGGAAAACCGTCGGAGCCCGAGCTTGCTCACCGTCTCGCGCCCTCGCGCATCGTATATGAGGTGCGGACAAAAAGCCGCGAGCTTATCGACCGTCTGCAAAAGGGACCGGCAAAGCTGTCAGAGCTTTACTCCGAGTGCCGCAGCCGTTCGGAGATCGTTGCAACGTTTATCTCCATTTTGGAACTGTGCAGCATGGGCAGCGTTGAGCTCACAGGCGATGAGAGCGACTATACGCTCTCGTTCACAGGCGGCGATGTCGGCGAAATCATTGACAGAATAACAGAGTAGGTTTTGTAATGGAAACAGAGAATATAAAGTCAGCCGTTGAGGCAATACTTTTTGCAGCGGGCGAGCCTGTTCCCGCCGCACGCATATCACTTATCCTTGAGGTCGATGAGAAAACGGTTTTCGCGGCGGCAAAGGAGCTTGCTGATGAATACAGCTTCGGTATGCGCGGCATGCGTATACTTACGCTTGATAACAAGCTGCAAATGTGCTCGTCGCCGGAGTATGCCGCGGTGATAAGCAAAACGCTTGAGCAGCGCAAGCCGCCGATGCTCTCACAGCCGGCGCTTGAAACGCTTGCGGTCGTTGCGTATTTTCAGCCCGTCACAAGGGCGTATATCGACCAGGTGCGCGGAGTCGACAGCTCATACACCGTCGGTGTACTCATAGACCGCGGCCTTATTGAGCGCTGCGGAAAGCTCGACGTTCCGGGTAGACCATCACTTCTTCGCACGACGGACGTTTTCCTTCGCACGATGGGCGTCAGCAGGCTTGAGGAGCTTCCGGAGCTTCCGGATATCAGCTCCGGCGACGGCGTCAAAAAGCTTGAAGATGCCATTGAAAAGCTCAACACGGTCGGTAATAATCAGCTCCGGATGGAGGAGCTCAAATAGGATGTTGGGGTGGTGCGCTTGACAGCGCTTTTTATCATCTTAATACTGCTGGCTGCCATCATGCTCATTCCTCTCGGAGTGTACGCATCATACATGGAGGGCAGCTTCACGGCATCTGCGCATGTGTGGTTTTATAAGCTCAGTCTGTATCCTCCGAAGGAAAAGAAGCCTAAGTCCGAGGAACCGACAGAGACCGATACGGAAAATGAGGAAAAGCCCAAAAAAAGCTTTTCGCCAGACTTTACGCCGGGCGACTGGCTTGAGCTTGCAAGACTCGCCCTGCGAGCGCTCAGGCACTTAAAAAACGGAGTGTATTTTGACCTCATCAGGCTCACGGCGGTCATATCCGCGCCCGACCCGTATGATGCCGTAATGCGATATAATGCGGTAAACGGCTTTATCGGCTCCGCGATACCTTTTTTTGAGAGCGAGTTTTGCGTTAAAAAGAAAGAGATATACATCGGACTTGATATGAACGGCGGCGAAGGCAATGCTGAATTTGAGCTTTCCGCATCCGTAAGAATTGGAACGATTCTGGCATTGGGATTTGCCGCAGGCTTTGGATTTCTGAAAATTCTGATAAAAAACAGGATACGGCGTATCCGTGAAAGGGTGGCATGCAATGGAGAACAACAAACTGAGCGAAATGATGCAGTCAACAATGAGCAGCATCAAGGATCTTGTTGAGGTAAACAACATCGTCGGCGAGCCCATAGTTACTCCCGACGGCCAGACTATTATTCCCGTATCGAAGCTGAGCTTCGGCTTCGGAGGCGCAGGAGGCGATTCACTCGGCGGCAGCAAGCAGGGCTACGGCGGCGGCAGCGCGGCTGCCGTTAAGATAGAGCCGATCGGCTTTCTCGTCGTCAAGGATGACGGCGTGCGCATGATAAACGTCGCACCTCCGGCGAAAAACGGCGTTGACAGGATCATTGACATGGTGCCTGACGTCATGGATAAAATAGAAAGCATCGCAAATACTAATAAGAAGACCGATTAAAACAAGCCGATTTCGTCAATAATAAGCACTGCCCGGAAAGGTGGTGCTTATTTTTATGGATAAAATCATTTCTGTCTTTTTGGCTGCCGGTATCGTGCTTTCTCTGCTGCCGTTTTCGGCTCTCGCCGACGAGGAGCACGAGCTGTCGGCGCACAGCGCGATAGTCCTGTGCGCGGATACCGGCGATGTGCTGTTTGAAAAAAATGCGGACGAGCGGATGCTCATTGCCAGCATAACAAAGATCATGACTGCCATTGTCGTTATTGAAAACGCCGAGCTTGACGATCAAATTGTTATAAAGCCCGAATGGAGCTCTGTCGAGGGCTCGAGCATGTATGCAAACCCGGGTCAAAGCTACACCGTGCGGGAGCTTTTATACGGTATGATGCTCAACTCCGGAAACGATGCCGCGGCGGCTTTGGCATGCACTCTCTGCGGCAATGAGAGCAGCTTTGCCGAGAAAATGAACGAAAAGGCCCGTGAGCTCGGCCTCGAAAACACATCGTTTTGCAATCCGCACGGCCTGGATAACGAGGGGCATTATTCAAGTGCCCGCGATATGGCAAGACTCACTGCTTACTGCATGAAAAATGATACCTTTAAAAGCATCGTATCGACAAACTGCGCTGTCATAAAGGGCGTGACTTATTATAATCATAACCGCCTGCTGCGCGAATATGAGGGCTGCATCGGTGTAAAAACAGGCTATACCATAGCTGCCGGCAGAACGCTTGTCAGCTGCGCCGAGCGCGGAGGCATGAGACTTGTGTGCGTAACACTCAACGCCCCAGACGATTGGAACGATCACAAATATCTGCTGGATAAGGTGTTTTCGGATTATCGTATTGTGTTATATGATGCCGATAGCTTCAGGATCTCGCTCGATGTTGCCTCGGCCGCCGTTAGCATCGCTGAGGCCGTACCCGAAAACGAGATAAAGCTCCTTGTACGCTCGGATGATGAGCTCGACGTTAAGCTTGAAGTGCCGCGCATATTATTCGCCGGCGGAATAGAGGGGGAGAAGGTTGGAGTGCTCAGCGTATTTATAAACGGCTCTCTTGCGGCACAGGGGAATTTGGTTTATACTAAAAATATAAAGGTTGATCCCGCTCAGAGGCTAATGCCCTATGAGCGGATATTAAGAATATTTGATACGACGATCAGACCGTACTATGTCGAAGGAGAAGCAAAATGAAGCAGCGACTTCAAAAGCTTATATCCGCCGCAGGAATGGCATCACGCCGCAGGAGCGAGGAGCTTATAAAAATGGGAAAGGTGACCGTAAACGGCATCCCGGCCTCGCTCGGCGACAGCGCAGACCCCGAGACCGACATTATCTGTGTTGACGGCAGACTTTTAGCCGAGCCTGCCGAGCGGACGTACATAATGCTGTATAAGCCCCGTGGCTATGTAACAACATTAAAGGACGAAAAAAACCGGCGCTGCGTCAGCGAGCTTGTCAGGGACGTAGGCGTTCGACTGTATCCCGTGGGAAGGCTCGATATGTATTCCGAGGGGCTTCTTATCATGACCGATGACGGAGAATTTGCAAACCGGCTTATGCATCCATCATCGCAGACGGATAAGACCTATCATGCTTGGGTCAAGGGTGCGTGCAGTGAAACGGCGCTCAAGGTGCTCAGAAGCCCGCTCGTCATAGACGGGTACAGAATAAGTCCGGCTGAGGTCAAAGTCATAAGATCAGGCGAGGACTATACGCAGCTGTCTATCCGCATCCACGAGGGCAGAAATCGCCAAATCAGAAAAATGTGCGACTGCGCCGGCCTCAAGCTCACAAAGCTCAAGCGCATATCCGAGGGAAGCCTATCCATAGGTGCACTCAAGCCCGGCCATTGGAGGTATCTCACGGAAGATGAATTGCAAGATTTACTGATGTGATGAAACTCTTAAACTTGAAAACTTTTAGTTATCTGCCCCAAACACACGATTATTTGCAAGTTTTGTGGGGATAAATTGCAAAATGCTATTGCAATTTCAGCGGATTGAAAGTAGAATAAGGCGTATGTTCTAACATGGAGATGATTATTATGGAAAACGATCTTCTTAAAGTACTTTCAAAGGGCAGTAATCAGTTTTCAAAAGGGCAGCGGATCATTGCAAAATACATTTTGAATAACTATGATAAGGCGGCGTTCATGACGGCCGGCAGACTCGGAAAGATAGTCGGCGTAAGCGAGTCCACCGTTGTTCGTTTTGCTGCGGAGCTTGGCTATGACGGATATCCGAGCATGCGCAAGGCTCTGCAGGAAATGATACGAAACAGGCTTACATCCGTGCAGCGTATTGAAGTGGCAAAGAGCATGATCGACGATAACGATATTGTGCGTTCTATAATCGGCAGCGACATTCAGAATCTTCAGGATACTCTTGAGGTACTAGAACAGGATAGATTCAATAAGTTTGTCGATTCAATCATAGAAGCAAAGAATATATACATTGTAGGCATGCGTACATCTACTTCACTGGCGACCTTCCTTGGGCTGTATTTAAATCTTCTTCGCAGTAATGTGAACGTTATTCACGACACGGCCGCAAGCGAGGTCTTTGAACAGATAATCAGAATTGGAGAGGGTGATTTGTTTATCGCCATAAGCTTCCCACGCTACTCGAGCCATACGCTCGACGCGATGGAGTTTGCAAAAAAAATGGGCGCAATTACGGCAGCTATAACCGACGGACCCGCTTCGCCGCTTAACGGCATAGCTGATGTCTGTCTGCACGCAAAGAGCGACATGGTATCGTTCCTTGACTCGCTGGTAGCTCCCATGAGCCTTATTAACGCGATAATCATAGCCGTCGGTATAAAGAACAAGGAAAACCTCTCAAAGACCTTTGAGAGGCTCGAGACAATCTGGTCTGAAAATAAAGTCTATGAACAGGCCGAGCATGGCGGTATAACATGACAAAGCTCAGTGCTGACGCAGTTATCATCGGCGGCGGCGCAGCCGGCATGATGTGCAGCCTTATTGCAGCGCAGCGAGGTCTTGATGTTATACTGCTTGAGCCGAACAAGATGCTCGGCCGCAAGGTGCGCATAACCGGCAAGGGACGCTGTAATGTTACGAATAACTGCGACATAAAGGACTTTCTTGACAACATACCCGGTGACGGGAGGTTTTTATACAGTGCACTCAGCAAGTTCTCGCCTCGAGACACGATGAGATTTTTTGAATCGCTCGGTCTGCCGCTCAAAACCGAGCGCGGAAACAGGGTCTTTCCGGTGTCGGACAACGCAAATGACGTTGCAGGGACGCTGACCCGTAATATTGAGCGCAGCGGCGTTCAGCGTATACGCGAGAGTGCAGAGCATATAATCTGCGAAAACGACGCCGTATGCGGCGTTAAGACAGGATCCGGCGTTATCGGCTGCCGTGCCGCCGTCATATGCACAGGCGGACTTTCATATCCGCTCACGGGCTCGACGGGAGCCGGCTATAAAATGGCTCGGGAGCTTGGTCACAGCATAACGACCTGCCGTCCGTCGCTCGTTCCTCTGGAAAGCAATGATGAATACTGCGCGCAGATGCAGGGTTTTTCGCTCAAAAACGTGACACTCTCGGCATATGAGGACGATAAGCTTATTTTCCGTGAGCTCGGCGAAATGCTGTTTACGCATTTCGGCGTATCGGGACCGCTGGTGCTGTCGGCAAGCTCGCATATGCGCAATTTCGGCAGGGCGAAATATCGCCTGAGTATTGACCTCAAGCCCGCGCTCGATGAGAAAAAGCTCGACGCGAGACTTCTGCGCGACTTTGAAAAGTACGCAAACCGTGATTTTGCAAACTCGCTGTGCGATCTTGCGGGAAAAACGATGATACCCGTTCTCGTTGAGCTGTCCGGGATCCCGCCGGAGGAAAAGGTGAATTCCATAACCAGAGAGCAGCGCCATGCGCTTTTGAAGCTTTTTAAAGAATTCCCCGTGTCGATCTCCGGGCCGCGCCCCATTGATGAGGCCATAGTCACCTCCGGCGGTGTTGCGACAAGGGAGATAAACCCGCGCACCATGGAGTCGAAGCTCGTAAGCGGACTTTACTTTGCCGGAGAGGTTATGGATCTTGACGCGTACACAGGCGGCTTTAATCTGCAGATCGCGTGGTCAACGGCATACGTTGCCGCAAATTCGTTATAAGGATGGATATGCTATGATATCAATAGCCATCGACGGCCCGTCCGGCGCCGGAAAGAGCACAATATCCCGAAAAGCGGCTGAGATATTCGGCTTTATATACGTCGATACAGGCGCTATATACAGGACCATAGGCCTTGCCTCAAAAATACGCGGCATCAGCCTTGACGATAAGGCGGCCGTCATGGAAATGCTGACTAAGCTTAATATAGAGTTAAAATACAATGAGTCCGGCGAGCAGCATATGTATCTTGACGGAAAGGATGTTTCCCGGGACATACGTCTGCCCGAGGTGTCAATGCTTGCGTCGAAGGTCTCGGCAATACCCGAGGTGAGAACCTTTCTTGTTGATATGCAGCGCGATATGGCAAAGAAATACGACGTTATCATGGATGGACGCGATATAGGAACGGTCATATTGCCGGATGCCGATCTTAAGATATTTCTCACCGCCGACGTTAATGACCGCGCACAGCGCCGCTATGAAGAGCTCCGTACAAAGGGAATGTTAAAGCCGTTTGACGAGGTTCTCGCCGAGATGAAGCAGCGCGACGAGCAGGATACGCTTCGTGCGGCAGCGCCATTAAAAGCCGCCGAGGATGCTGTTATGCTTGACACGAGCGGGAATACGCTTGAGCAGAGCATTGCGGAGGTCTGCCGTCTTATTGCTGACAGAACGGGCAGAAGATTCGGTGGCTTAGCATGAACAGAATCATAACAGCCAAAAGCGCGGGCTTCTGCTTCGGCGTGAGCCGCTCGGTCGATATGGCGCAGAGGCTCCTTGAGGCAGGCGGCGCGTATTCGCTCGGCCAGCTCATACACAATGATGATGTTGTACGCCGTTTTGAAAAAGAGGGACTTCGTGTGATAAGCTCGCCCGACGAGCTGCCGCAGGGTGCGCGGGTCATGATACGCTCGCACGGTGTTTCAAAAGACATATACAGGCAGCTTGAGGACAGAGGAGCGGAGATAACAGATGCTACCTGCCCAAAGGTAAAGCGTATACATGAGCTTGTAAGCTCAGCACACAGCGAGGGGAGATTTGTCGTCATAATCGGCATGCACGGACACCCGGAGGTTGAGGCCGTAAAGGGCTGGTGCGGCGACTGCGTTATATGCGAAAATACCGTAGAATTAGACGAGTGGTACGGAAAATTCGGCGAATTGTTGGATAAACCGATGACGATGGTAGTCCAAACGACCCAAACTCGTAGTAATTTTACCGAATGTGCAAGTTTCTTAAAAAAAAGATGTACAAATCTTCAAATCTTTGATACAATATGCGGTGCAACATCCATGCGTCAGGAAGAAGCCGCAAAATTGGCGGCAGAGTGCGATGCAATGGTCGTCATAGGCGGCAAGCACAGCGCCAACAGCGTTCACCTTTCGGTGATATGCTCTGAGCTTTGCCCTAATGTTCAGTTTATTGAAAATGCAGATGAGCTGGATACAGACAAGCTCAGGAATGCCTGTACCGTCGGCATTACGGCAGGAGCGTCCACGCCTGCGTGGATAATTAAGGAGGTAAGTAACAAGATGAGCGAAGAAATCAAAATTGATGCTGCTGCAGCAGAAGAGAAGGAGATGTCCTTCGACGAAATGCTGGAGGAATCCATCAAGACTATATATAATGGAGATAAGGTAACCGGCACTGTCGTTGCCATTACCGGCACTGAAGTCAGTGTCGATATCGGCACCAAGTATTCAGGCTTCATTCCCACCACTGAGTTCACCGATGACGGCATTAAGGTTGAAGACGCTGTCAAGGTCGGCGATACCATTGAAGCAGTCGTTGTCCGAGTTAACGATGTCGAAGGCACCGTTATGCTCTCCAAAAAGCGCCTTGATGCAGCGAAGAGCTGGACTATGGTCGAAGAGGCCGTCGAAAGCGGCGAGTTTCTTGAAGGCACCGTTACTGAGATCAACAAGGGCGGCGTAGTAGTTAATGTCAATGGCATTCGCGTATTTGTTCCGGCTTCTCAGTCCGGTCTGCCAAAGGAAGCGGATATGAATCAGCTTCTCAAACAGAAAGTTCGCGTTAAGATCACAGAGGTCAACCGCAGCCGCAAGCGCGTCGTCGGTTCCATCCGTGCCGTCGCTCAGAAGGAGCGCCGCGAAAGGGCAGAGGCAATCTGGAATGAGATGGAGGTCGGCAAGAAGTATCACGGTGTCGTCAAGTCCATGACCAGCTATGGCGCATTTGTCGATATCGGCGGCATCGATGGCATGGTTCACGTCTCCGAAATGAGCTGGAGCCGCATAAAGAACCCCGCCGAGGTATTTAATATCGGCGACGAGGTTGATGTCTATGTAATCAGCTTCGACAAGGAAAAGAAAAAAATCTCCCTCGGCTACAAGGATCCCAATGAGAATCCCTGGGTCAAGTTCACCACCACCTATAATGTAGGTGATACTGCCGAGGTCAAGATCGTAAAGCTTATGACCTTCGGTGCTTTTGCCGAAGTTCTGCCCGGCGTTGACGGCCTGATCCACATTTCTCAGATTGCAAACCGTCGTATCGGCAAGCCCGAAGAGGTTCTCTCTGTCGGCGATGTTGTCGAGGCTAAGATTACCGCTATCGACACCGAGAACCACAAGATATCTCTGTCCATCCGCGCACTCGCAGAACCTGCAGCCGCTGAGGTCAAAGAAGTCCCCGAGGTTGAGGATAACGGCGAGGACGCGCTCGTCTACGAAGTATCCACCAATGGCGAAGCTAAGGGCGAGATAGTCGAAGAGTAATACAGTTTAACATCCTGTAATAGCCTGCCGCATGTGCGGCAGGCTGTTTTTATTGAAAAACCAACGGAATCGCGTTAATTTCCTTGCAAAAAAACAACATTTTGTGTATAATTATATTAATCGATTCTAAGGAGGAGTGGTCTTGTTCAAGATTGGCGATTACATTGCACATCCGATGCACGGCGCGGGCGTTATTGAGAGTATTGTTACTAAAAAAATCAACGGCGCTCAACGGGACTACTATGTCCTTAAGCTGCCCGTGGGTGATATGGTCGTTATGGTGCCGGTAGTCGGCTGTGAGGATATAGGCGTGAGGGCTATAATATCCCGCAGCGAGGCCGAAAATGTTTTTGACGCATTTAACGAGCTTGAAATATCCATGACACAGAACTGGAATAAGCGTTACCGTGAGAATATGGATAAGATAAAAAGCGGGAATCTGCTTGATGTTGCGGCTGTTGTAAAGGGGCTTATGTGCAGGGATAATGAGCGCGGCCTTTCTACCGGCGAGCGTAAAATGCTCCATTCGGCAAAGCAGATACTCATATCCGAGCTCGTAGTTGCCACCGAGATGGATTATGATGGGGTTGAAAGAAGATTGTGCTCGGCACTTAAAGAGGGGTAAGCATATTGTCTATCATAAATAAGATATTTAAATTCAAATCGGATGACGATGATTTCTGTACGGCCGTCGTGCTCGCGGCAGGAAACTCGCAGCGCATGGGCAGGGATAAGATACTTATGCCGCTCGGCGGCATGCCCGTCATCGCACATACTCTTAAGGCGCTTCAGGCTTCCGAGTGTATTGATGAGATCATTGTTGTGACCAGATACGAAAGTCTGCAGGAAATAGCGGATATCTGCCACGACTGCGGTATTACAAAAACGAGCAAGGTCATCCTCGGCGGAAAAACCAGGCTTGAGTCGTCGCTGCTCGGTGTAAGCAATGCCGATGAGAAAGCAAAATATATAGCCATTCATGACGGGGCACGCCCGTTTATAACAAACAGCCTTATAGAGCGTGTCGTTCATTCTGCGCACCAGCATGATGCGTCGGCTCCGGCGATCGCGCCTACCGATACGGTGCGCGTTTTAAACGCAAAGGGTGCGGTTGCAGAAACGCCGTCAAGGGAGCTTGTCGCACTTATGCAGACGCCTCAGGTTTTTATGACGGAGATGATAAAGGCGGCGCTCACCCGCGCACAGCAAAAGGGCATTAGAGTAACTGACGATTGCTCGGCGGTCGAAGCGATGGGCTATAAGGTTACGGTCGTCGCCGGAGACCCGAATAATATAAAGCTCACAACAGCGCGAGATCTTTATATTGCAGAGGGCATTCTCGCCGAAAGGAGCGGTAAATAATGCGTATCGGGCACGGATATGATGTTCATAAGCTCGTTGAAAACCGTAAGCTCATCCTCGGTGGAGTCGACATCCCCTATGATAAGGGACTGCTTGGCCACTCGGACGCTGATGTTCTGGCCCATGCGCTTATGGATGCGCTGCTCGGTGCAGCGGCGCTTGGGGATATAGGCGGCCTGTTTCCCGATAACGATGACGCCTACCTCGGTGCCGACAGTATTGAGCTGCTTAAAAAAGTCATTGCACTTCTGAGGGAGCATGGATACGTATTGGTAAATGCCGACTGCACGATAATCGCGCAAAGCCCGAAGCTTAAGCCCTATATCGACGATATGCGTTCGACATTGGCCGAAGCCATGGGAGCTGAGCTTGACTCAGTAAGCGTTAAGGCCACCACCGAAGAGCATCTCGGCTTTACCGGCGAGGGGCTGGGCATCGCCGCGCACGCGGTCGTGCTTATAGACTGAACTTAAATCAGGCAGCTTTTCGGCTGCCTGATAATTTTTCAGCGGCGCGTTCAGGTCCCTGCGGATGCTCATATTGCGGTCGCCCGGTGTCACACTTATCGACAAAACCGTGGCGTTTCGCGCTCCGTTAGCTTCACAGCGCGGCCATATGGTGCATAATATATAGCAAAAAAGAAGGGGTCAATTATGCGCTATATATTTATGTGCCGGTCGCTGACCTATGCGCAGTCTGCGGCTCGTGCGCTTGAAAAAAACGCGATATCGGCAGCTGTCAAAAAGGCACCCTCCGGACTCAGCATCAGCGGGTGCAGCTACTGTGTAGGCGTGTCATATACGAAGGGAGCGGCGGCTGCCGCGGTTCTGCGACGCGAGGGTCTGCTTCAGGGGAAGATATTTCTTCGCCGGGATGACGAAAGCTATACCGAGGTGATCCTGTGATATATCTTGACTCTGCCGCGACAAGCTTTCTTAAGCCCAAAAGCGTTAAACTGGCAATGCTGCGCGCTATGGATACGATGTCGAGCCCGGGCAGGGGAGCTTACGAAGCTGCCATGCGTGCAGCCGATAAGGTATATGAATGCCGCACCCTGGCATGCAGACTGTTTAACTTCGATAAGCCGGAAAATGTAGTCTTCACAATGAACGCGACCCACGCACTGAACATTGCGATAAAAACACTCGCAAGGCATGGAAGCCGTGTCGTTGTCTCCGGATACGAACACAATTCCGTGACCCGAGCTCTGCACGAGATAGGTGCTGATGTAACCGTCGCGGCGGGGAAGCTCTTTGATACGGAGAGTGTTGCGGCTGAATTTGAAGATAAGGTTCGTGGAGCCGACCTTGCCGTATGCAACCATGTATCCAATGTTTTCGGATTCATTCAGCCGATATATGAAATATCCTCGATATGCAGCCGGCACGGCGTGCCGCTTGTTATAGACGCATCGCAGTCGGCCGGAATCGAAACGCTAAACTGCTCCGGACTTGATGCCGCATTTATCGCAATGCCCGGGCATAAGGGATTGCTCGGGCCGCAGGGAACAGGTATACTTTTGTGTAATGAGAGCCCGAAACCGCTCATCAGCGGCGGTACCGGCTCGGAGAGTCTTATTCAGATAATGCCTGAGCATCTGCCCGACAGAGCAGAGGCCGGGACGCACAACGTTGTAGGCATAGCCGGACTGTGTGAGGGAATGAAATATGTACTGAATAAGGGCGCTGAAACTATCGGCAGCTATGAAGCGCGGCTTTGCAGCGGCATGGCCGAGCGGCTCTGCCGCGTACCCTCACTTGAAGTCTTCTCAGGCAGCGCCGGAACTCAGGCAGGTGTGCTGTCCTTCAGGCACGGGACGATCAACTGCGAGGAGTTCTGCGAGAGGCTCGGTCAAAGAGGTATAGCCGCACGCTGTGGACTTCACTGCGCTCCGCTTGCGCACAAGAGCGCCGGCACAGTTGATACAGGCACTGTGCGCATAAGCTTTTCGCCGTTTATATCCCGCCGGCAGACCATGCAGGCGTGCACGACTATAGAAAAGATAGCCCGCAGAGAAAATTAATTAATATTTGATTGCCTTTTGCTCGTATATATTATATAATATAGTGATTAAAAATACAGCAAAGTGCGGACTGCATACGCAGTCCGCAGGCAAAGATTATTGGGGATTATAATGCAGGACTTTTCAGGTTACTTTTTAAGAATACTCAATTACCTTTCGACAATTAGCTTTTGGGATGTTGTTGATATCCTTATAGTTGCTTTTTTGTTCTATAAGGTGATAGATCTTGTGCGCAAGACAAGCTCATATAACCTTGCAAAGGGTATACTCTTGCTTCTTATTGTCTTGTGGCTGTCAGGGCCTTCGGTGTTTAACCTGACTATGATTAACTTTATACTGCGCAAGACTGTTGAGATTGGCCTTATAGCGCTGGTTATCATATTTCAGCCCGAGCTCAGAAAGCTTCTGTCCAGGATGGGCAGCAAGGATTTTTACGGTATATTCTCACCAAAGGTTCAGGCTACAAGCAGGGCCGAGGCTGCCATTACGCAGACGGTGCTCGCCTGTGAGCAGATGTCTAAGACCAAGACGGGCGCTCTTATAATATACGAGCGCAATGTTAAGCTCAGCGATATCATGACGACCGGCACTATCATAGATGCGGACATAACCTCAGAGCTTTTAAAGAACATATTTTATCCCAAGGCTCCGCTGCATGACGGTGCGCTGATAATCCGCAACTTCAGGATAGCTGCAGCCGGATGTGTGCTTCCGCTCACCTCAAAGACGAACCTCAGCAAGGATCTCGGCATGCGTCACCGCGCCGGCATAGGTGCAAGCGAGGTGTCCGATGCGATAACGATCATCGTATCCGAGGAGACCGGCGGCATCTCCGTTGCTGTTGAGGGCATGCTCAAGCGAAACCTCTCGGTCTCCATGCTCGAGCAGATCCTGCGAAAGGAGCTTATAGTTGAAGAGTCAAAAAAGAGTACCGCAGCTGAGGTCTTCTCTCGCTTTTTTGACAAGCATAAGGTGAACAATGATGGAACAGAAAAAAAGAACTAACAAAATATACGACAGCAAGATATTTTGGATGATCGTTTCGCTGCTGTTCTCACTTCTGATGTGGGTGTATGTGACAAGCCAGGATACAACAGACAGAGATCTCACATTTACCGGAATACCAGTTGAATTTCAGGGGCAGGAAGAGCTTCTGAGCGAGCGCGATCTCTCTATTACCGATGTGAGTGCCGATTCTGTCAGCATTGTCGTAAAGGGAAACCGCAGTACGATATCAAAGCTAAAGGCATCGGATATAAAGGCCGTTATAGATGTCAGCAGCATAACAGCACCCAATAATATGACATGGACCTATAAACTTGTTTTTCCCAACTACGTAAACGAGAATGAGATAAGCGTCGTCCGCAAAAACCCGGACACCATAAACTTCACTGTTATAAAAAACAGTCGAAAGACAATAGATATAAAGGGCAGCTTTGAAGGCGCTGTCGCCGACGGCTGTGTAGCAGAGGAATTTGTTTTTGAGCCGAAAACGCTCACGGTAGACGGCCCGGAGGATATCATAAACAAGATTGATCACGCTTGGGTCACCTTCGGCAAGGATCAGACTATAGATTCCGTATATATTGAGGAAGCCGAGTTTACTCTGCGTGACAAGAACGATAATGTCATCGATAAGACAGGGCTGCGTATATCAGAGGATACCGTGACCGCAACTCAGCCTATACTTAAAACTAAGGAAGTATCGCTCAGGGTGCAGCTCATATCAGGCGGAGGAATAACGGCAAGCGACTGCGATGTAAGCATTGACCCCAGCAGCATAAAGGTTGCCGGAGACTCCAGGATCATTGACGAGCTGGAGAACATAGAGCTCGGTACGATAGATCTCTCATCCTTCAATAACGGTTATGAGCACACATTTGCGATCGTGCTTCCCGAGGGAGTACAGAATCTCACGGGAGTTTCCGATGCAAAGGTTACGATTGAGATAAACGGTACACACACTAAGACGTTTACAACGTCGAATATCGCCTGCAAGGGCGTAACGAGCGGATACCGTGCCAATATCGACACCAAGGAAATAGAGGTCACGCTTCGGGCACTCAGCCAGGATGCGCTCAACAGAATAAAACCGGAGGATATAACAGTAGTTGCCGATCTGTCCGATTACGGCGCGACAACGGGGCAGATTATCGTCAGCGCTAAGGTGACCGTCTCAGGTCACGAAAATGTCGGCGCCGTGGGTGAGGTAAAAGTGACTGTAACAATATACAAGGATTAAGACAGGAGGTCTTTACTTATGACTCAGGATGCGGTAGTCACCAAGGTGCTTCCGAACGGTATGGCCGAGGTGGTCGTATCTCGCGGTACGGCATGCGGAAGCAACTGCGGCAATTGCGAAAGCTGTGTGTTCCAGAATGAGATCAAGACGTTTGCAAAAAATACGGTTCATGCGAGGCCTGGTGAAAAGGTAGTCATTGAAAGTCTTAGCTCCAGGATATTCGGAGCGGCATTTATTGTATATATCGTACCGATGCTGGTCTTTATTATCGGCTATGTCATTGCCGCCTCCTGCGGGCTGACCGAGGGCATGAGCGTGTTGTGCAGCTTTTTGGCCTTCTGCGCTGCGGTAGCCTGTGTTGTTGTGTATCAGCGCCGCAGTAAGAGAAAAAATCCGATAAAATTTGAAATCATACAGCTTCGTTGAGGTGATAAAATGATAAAAAGCATGACCGGATATGGCGGCGCCAGCGGCACTGTTGAGGGCATTGAAGTAAGCGTGGAGCTAAAAAGCGTTAATAACAAATTCCTTGATACATCGGTAAGGATACCGCGCAGCTTTCTATTTGCCGAGGAAACGATAAAGCAGGCTGTCAGCTCGCATATAAGCCGCGGTAAGGTAGATGTGTTCGTAACCGTCGACACATCGATGGCAGACGATATGGTCGTCAGGGTAAATGAGCCGCTTCTCAAGGGTTATCTTGACGCGCTTAGCCTTATCTCGGACAAGTATGGCCTAACAAACGATATAAGCGTCATGGGTGTGAGCCGTCTGCCCGACGTTCTTTCCGTTGAGAAAAAAGAGCTTGATGCGAATGCTGTGGCCGAGGGAATGCGCACGATAGCGGAGCAGGCGCTGTGCGATTTTGACCGTATGCGAATCGTCGAGGGCGAAAAGCTCAAGGCGGACGTTCTGTTAAAGCTCAAGAACATCGAAAGCTATGTTACGGTTATCGAAAAAAACTCTCCTCTTACGGTAAAGGAATATCGGGAAAAGCTGCTCGGCAAGCTTAACGAGGTTCTCGGCTCATCGGGAATAGACGAGTCACGGATACTTACGGAGGCCGCAATATTTGCGGACAAAATCGCCGTTGACGAAGAGACCGTGCGTCTGCGCAGTCATATCTCACAGCTGCGTCAGATGCTCGAGACCGGCTCACCGATCGGACGAAAGATTGATTTTCTGCTTCAGGAGTTTAATCGCGAGGCAAATACGACTGGTTCAAAATGCCAGAATTCTGACATTGCACACGTTGTTGTCGAGCTCAAGTCCGAGATAGAGAAAATCCGTGAGCAGATTCAAAACATAGAGTGAGGCCGGTATGACGCTCATAAATATCGGATTCGGAAACATGGTCAGCGCCGAGCGCGTTATCGCCATGGTAAGCCCTGAATCGGCGCCGATAAAGCGAATGATTCAGGATGCAAGAGACAGAGGACTTTTAATAGACGCATCCTTCGGCAGAAGCACGAGGGCAGCTCTAATTATGGACAGCGGAAATGTTATTCTATCCGCGCTCACGCCGGAGGTGCTGGCGGCGCGAATGTCAAACAAAAGTGAGGAAGGTGCAGCAAATGGCTAATCAGAGAGGAAAGCTTATAGTTATATCCGGACCGTCCGGAGCAGGGAAGAGCACGGTTGTCTTTAAGGCGCTGGAAGGGCGCGAGGATGTATGCTTCTCAGTTTCCGCAACAACTAGGAAGCCCCGCCCCGGCGAGATAGACGGCAAGGAATACTTCTTTGTCGATCTTGACAAGTTCCGCGATATGGTCGCAAATGACGAATTTCTTGAGCATGCGGAGTATGTAGCGAACTCCTACGGTACGCCCAAAGCATATGTTGAGAAAAAGCTCAGCGAGGGCATGAACGTCCTGCTCGATATCGAGGTGCAGGGTGCTCTCCAGGTGCATCGGAAAATGCCCGAGGCTGTTATGGTGTTTATCATCCCGCCCTCCATGAAGGAGCTTGAAAAACGCCTGCGCAGCAGAGGCACGGACTCCGAGCGTAAGATTGAAGCCCGCCTCATCCGCGCAAAAGAGGAGTATGCCGCAGCCGATTTTTATGACTATATTATAATAAACGACGACGCCGATAAGGCCGCCAAGGAATTTTCGGCAATAATCACGGCTGAGTATTGCAGATATGACCTTAGAAAAAACTATTTAAGTGAGGTAGACTGACCATGATGCTTTATCCCCCTGTTGCCGAGCTTGTGAGCAAGACCGGCAACCGCTATCAGCTTGTAAATCTTGTTGCAAGAAGAGCTCGCCAGATATCAGCGGCAGCCGAGGAAGAGGGAATAATCCTCGATAAAAAGCCCGTTTCCGAAGCAATAGACGAGGTGTATACCGGCAAGCTTACCATAGAAAAATAACTGACAGCGGAGCTGTATTGCTCCGCTTGATTTTGCTTAAAGGCGGTGGGACATGTCTGAAAATCGCATAGCAAAAATAGCGGTCTCCGCCGCAAATTACAGCCTGGACAAGCCCTATGACTATCTGATCCCGGACAGCATGGCGGACAGCGTCGTTCCGGGAATGCGGGTTACCGTTCCGTTTTCACGCGGCAATCGCCGCAGCGAAGGAATCGTACTGGGGCTTGCTGATAGAAGCGAATGCGAAAAGCTCAAGCCTGTCGAGTCATGCCTTGATAAAGAGCCCATGCTCACGCGGGCGCAACTGAAGCTTGCCCTCTGGATGCATGACCGGCTGTTCTGTACGGTATATGAGGCTGTGAGAGCGATTCTGCCTGCCGGATGCTGGTTTGACACTGTCGGTGCGCGGCGCGTAAACGACAAAATGTGTGAAATGATCGACCTTGCCGTCGATGCCGGGGAGGCGTTTGCTCTTGCGCAGACAAAACGCAAGAAAGCACCGATGCAGGCATCGCTGCTTGAGCTGTTGTGTTCAACAGGAAGAGTCTCGGCACGTGAAGCGCTGCATTTTACGGGTGCGTCGCGGCAATCGCTCAACGCGCTTATAAACGCGGGACTTGTGACTACAGAGCTGGAGGAGGTCTTCCGCCGGCCTGAGATTTGGACGGGCAAGCTGAAGGCCCTGCCCACACTCAATCTTGAACAAAGTACTGCTTATGTCGGACTTAAAGGCTTGCTTGACGAGCCCTGTCCGGAGGCTGCGCTTTTATACGGCGTCACCGGAAGCGGTAAGACCTCTGTATATATCCGACTCATAAACGATACGATAAAAAGCGGGAAAAGCGCTATCCTTTTAGTACCGGAAATAGCTCTCACCCCACAGATGATACGGACATTTTCCGAATACTTCGGCAACGATGTTGCCATACTGCACAGCAGTCTCGGTATCGGCGAGCGCTATGACGAGTGGAAGCGCATAAAAAACGGCTCGGCAAAGCTCGCCATCGGCACGCGCAGCGCAGTTTTCGCTCCCTTTGAAAACCTTGGGCTTATAATCATGGACGAGGAGCAGGAGGACAGCTATAAGTCTGAAAGCTCTCCGCGATATCACGCACGCGACATTGCAAAATACCGCTGTGCGAAAACAAATTCTCTGCTGCTGCTGGGTTCGGCAACGCCCGATATAGAAAGCCGTTATGCAGCCGAGACAGGAACGTATAAATTCTTCGAGCTTCACGAGCGATATAACGCAATGCAGCTCCCCGCGGTCGAAATAGTCGATATGAAGAGTGAACTCAAGGCCGGAAACGGCAGTGAGCTAAGCTCCCGCCTACGCGCCGAACTTGAGGAGAATATCTCCCGAGGCGAGCAGAGCATATTATTCATAAACCGTCGCGGAGCCAATAAGCTCATATGCTGCGGCGATTGCGGATATGTATATAAATGCCCGAATTGCAGCGTTTCGCTGACATATCACAGCGCAAATAAGCGCCTTATGTGCCACTACTGCGGCTATACGCGTAAGGCGGACAGCCGCTGTCCAGATTGCGGAGGAATGCTCACGTTCATCGGCGCGGGCACGCAGCTTGTTGAGGATGAGCTTCGTAGGCTGTATCCCGATACAGGTATTCTGCGTATGGATACGGATACGGTCAAGGCCGCTGGCAGCCATGATGCGCTGCTCGGCAGGTTTAAAAACGAAAAGATACCCATAATGGTCGGTACGCAAATGGTCACCAAGGGGCTCAACTTTGAAAATGTAACGCTCATCGGCGTTATCTCGGCCGATCAGAGCCTGTACTGCGGCGATTACCGCTCGGGTGAGCGGACATTTTCGCTCATAACTCAGGTCATCGGACGCAGCGGAAGGGGCAGCAAGCCCGGCCGGGCGATCATCCAGACCTTCACTCCGCAAAATGAGCTGATTCGCCTTGCCGCTGCTCAGGACTATGACGGCTTTTATAAAACAGAGCTCAGCCTGCGCAGACTGCAAAACACTCCGCCTTTTGCAGATATCATTGCTATAACGGCCTCGGGCACGGTCGAAAGCACAGTTATTAAATGCTGCTCTGACATATGCAGAGTGCTGAAAGCATCTACAGGTGCGCGATGCGATGTACGCATACTCGGACCGGCTCCGCTGCCGGTAGTAAGGGTAAACAACAGATACAGATACAGAGTAAATATATGCTGCAAGGCCGATAAGCAGCTGCGCGAGCTTGTCTCGTCGGTGCTCATCCGCTGCGCGAGATCAGGTAAATACAGAAGTGTCAGCGTCTTTGCTGACAACAACCCTTCCGATTAGGAGAAAATTATGGCACTTAGACACATAGTGACCCAAGAGGATAAAATACTTCATAAGGTCTGCCGCGAGCAGGTCAAATTTGATGAACGGCTTCATCAGCTTCTTGACGATATGGCCGAAACGCTTGAAAACGCAAACGGTGTCGGCCTTGCCGCGCCCCAGGTGGGCATACTTCGCCGCGTCGTTCTTGTTATCGAAACAAATGTTGAGGATGAGGAGGACGAGGAGATAATTGAGCTCATTAACCCCGTCATTGTGAAAACTGAGGGTGAGCAGGTCGGCGCTGAGGGCTGCCTGAGTGTGCCCGGCGAGTACGGCATAGTCCGCCGCCCGTCGTGCGTAACAGTCCGCGCTCAGGACAGGAACGGCAACTGGTTTGAATACACCGGCACGGGGCTCACCGCAAGATGTATATGTCACGAGCTTGACCATCTCGACGGGCATCTTTTCACCGAAAAGGTCGAGCGTATGCTGTCTGAAGAAGAACTGAAGAAAAGCGGAAGCGAGGATTGAGCATGCGTATAGTTTTTATGGGCACGCCGGACTTTGCCGCTGCTTCACTGAAAAAGCTCATAGATGAAAAATACGACATTGTCGGCGTATTTACTCAGCCGGACAAGCCGCGTGACCGAGGCATGAAGCTGTCGTTCAGTCCTGTCAAGGCGCTCGCTTTGGAGCATGATATTCCCGTTTATCAGCCTACAAAGCTGCGTGACGGAACGGCGACCGAGCTTATAAGAAAACTTGAGCCAGATATTCTTGTTGTAGTTGCCTATGGCCGCATCCTGCCTGAGGACATGCTCGCAGTGCCGAAATACGGCGCGATAAATGTCCACGCGTCGCTTCTGCCCAAGTACCGTGGCGCTGCTCCCATCCAGTGGGCGGTATTAAACGGCGATAAGATAACCGGCGTTACGACTATGTACCTTGCCTCGGAGATGGACACCGGCGATATAATCTACACAGCCGAAACCGAGATCGGAGAGTTTGAGACCTCTGGAGAGCTGTTTGACAGGCTCATGGTCATGGGCGCGGAGCTTTTGGACAAGACCCTGCGCGATATCGACGCCGGAGCAGCGCCCAGAACGCCGCAGGATCACAGCAAAGCAAGCTACGTGAAAATGCTTGATAAGAGCTTAAGCCCCATTGACTGGGCAAAAACTCCGCGTGAGATCGTTAAGCATATCTACGGACTTCAGCCATGGCCTGTGGCAACAGCGGAGCTTGACGGAAAGCTATTTAAAATATATTCCGCCGAATACACTCGGACAAAAACCGCAAAAGCCCCCGGCAGCGTATTAAGCGCCGGAAAGCAGGGCATAGAGGTTGCCTGCCTCGGCGGAGAAACGATTCTTATTACCGAGCTTCAGGCAGCCGGTAAAAAGCGAATGAAAGCGTCCGACTATCTGCTCGGGCATCCCATAAAGGTGGACTAAGCATTGGATAAAGCAAGGCAGGCCGCAGTTTTTGCACTCGAGAGAGTCAGACGCGACGGCGCATGGTCATCAGCGCTCGGTGACGCGATGAGAATAAAATTCGGACTAGATCCGCGCTCGCTGGCGCTGGCCGAGAGTATATGCCTCGGCGTTATGCAAAACACCGCGCTTCTCGACTATTATATTGATCTGTACAGCAAGTCCTCGTCGAAGATCGAGCCTAAGGTACGGGATATAATGCGTTCAGGCGCATATCAGCTGCTTTTTATGGATAAGATACCGGCTTCGGCCGCTGTAAACGAATCGGTTGCGCTGTGTAAAAAGCTCGGCTATTCAAGGGCGACTGGCTTTTGCAACGCCGTTTTGAGAAAGCTTGCGGCCGATAAGGTGCAGCTGCCCGATATCCCGGGAGAAGGCGCGGCCGAGTATCTTTCGGTCAAATACAGCCATCCGCTATGGCTTGTGCAATATATTATCTCACGCCGAGGCTATGACTCGGCCGAGGCGTTCTTTGCGGCCAACAACATGATACCCGACACCTGCCTTCAGGTGAACACACTGAAAACATCAACTCAGAAGCTTTTGGCTCGTCTAAGAGACTCCGGTGCAGAATGTGCGGAGCATCCGTGGCTGCCGGACTGCATTATTGCCACCGGAAGAATAAGCACGATGGTCGGCTTTGACGAGGGGCTGTTTTATGTTCAGGACCCTGCCGCAAAGTGCGCGGTGCTGGCTGCAGACTTGAAGCCGGGCATGGATGTTCTTGACGCATGCGCAGCTCCCGGCGGGAAAAGCTTTGCCGCGGCTATCGCCATGAAAAATAAGGGGCGCATTGATTCCTGTGATCTTCACGACAAGAAGATAGGTCTGATTAAAGATGGGGCACAGCGCCTTGGTATAGATATAATAAATGCGTTCCCGCACGATGCGAGAGCACACTTGGACAGACTGTATGACGCTGTTATCTGCGATGTTCCGTGCTCAGGCTACGGCGTTATCCGTAAAAAGCCTGAGATAAGATATAGGCCGCAGACGGACTGTACGGCTATGCCGCCGATTCAAACGGCGATACTCAAAAACACTTCAAAATATGTAAAATCAGGCGGACTGATAATATACTCGACCTGCACAGTTATGCAGGAAGAAAACGAAGGTGTTGTGCGCCAATTTTTATGCGATCACCCTGAGTTTTCCGCCGAGAGCTTTACGCTGCCCAACGGTGAAACAGCCGATAAGGGATATATCACATTTTGGCCGGATATTCACGGAACGGATGGATTTTTTGTCTGCAAGCTGAGGAGAAATAAATGAAAAACCTTAGGAGCATGCTCCCAAATGAGATAGAGCAGCTGCTCACGGAGCTCGGAGAGCCTAAATACCGCGCAAAGCAGGTGTTCAAATGGCTCGGCAGGGGAATAGGCTCGATAGATGAAATGAGCGATATTCCAAAATCCCTGCGCGAAAAGCTAAAAATGGAATACACCGTTTATAAGCCGAAGGTGCTCAGCAAGCAGGTATCGAAAATTGACGGCACAATAAAATATCTCTGGGAGCTTTACGACGGGAACGCGGTCGAGACTGTTGTGATGAGCTATAAGCACGGAAACACCGTGTGCGTATCAACTCAGGTCGGCTGCCGCCAGGGCTGTGCGTTCTGCGCGTCTACCATCGGCGGACTTGTCAGATGCCTTGAGCCGAATGAGATACTTGAGGAGGTCATGTTCTCGCAGCTCGACTCGGGAAAGCAGATATCAAACATTGTCCTCATGGGCATAGGAGAGCCGCTCGATAACTTTGACAATGTCGTCAAGTTCCTTGAGCTTGTAAATCATCCCGACGGCATGAATATAGGCATGCGTCATATTTCACTCTCGACCTGCGGAATAACAGAAATGTTTGACAAACTGGCAGAGCTTAATTTACAATTGACCTTATCGGTATCCCTGCACGCTCCCGATGACGAGACCCGCTCAAGGATAATGCCCGCAAATCATGGCAGAGGAGTGGACGAGCTCATGGAGTGCTGCCGCCGTTATTATGAAAAAACAGGCCGGAGGATATCGTTTGAATATATTATGATAGACGGCGTGAACGATAAGCAGTACCACGCAGAGCTGCTGTCCAAGCGCGCAAGGTATGTTGGAGCGCATGTCAACCTCATACCGATGAATTACGTTGAGGAAAGCCGTTTTAAGCCCTCGACTCAGGGGCATATCAAGGCCTTTGTAAAGGTTTTGGAGGATAACGGCGTTAATGTTACGGTCCGCCGCAGGCTCGGCGGAGATGTTGAAGCCTCCTGCGGCCAGCTCCGCAGAAAAATGCAGAAGGGCAATCAGAAATAATGAAAAGTTTCGGCATAACTGACAAGGGTAAGGTCAGAAGAGAAAATCAGGACAGCTACATCATTGAAAATTGCGACAAGCGCAAGTGCGTCATAGCAGTCATATGTGACGGTATGGGCGGCGCAAAGGCCGGTGACCTCGCAAGCCGGCTCTCAAGCAAGGAGTTTGTCAGCAGAGTGTATGAAAGCCTTGTCGCGCCGCACCTTATAATGGGAAGTCACGAAAAGCTCCTGCGGGACAGCTGCGCCGACGCAAACGGCGTTGTCTATGAATATTCACGCTTCGACGCAAACTATAACGGAATGGGCACCACTCTCATAGGCGGTATAATAACCCGCCGGAAGGCCTGCCTCGTCAATGTCGGCGACAGCAGAGCCTATTACCTGTCAAGAGATGAGATAAGACAGATAAGCCGCGACCATTCGTATGTCGAGGAGCTTGTCGCAATGGGCGCCATAACAAAGGAAGATGCCGCCAATCACCCTAAGAAAAATATCATCACACGAGCTCTCGGCGTAGATGCGTCTGTAGAGTCGGATTATTTCGAGTGTCCTCTCCATAAGGGAGACGGTATTCTGCTGTGCTCAGATGGTCTGAGCAACATGGTCAGCGATAAGGAAGTACACGATCACTTCAGGGAAAACGCGCTGCCGAAGGATGTCTGCTCCAAGCTCATGGAGCTTGCGCTTGCGCGCGGAGCGAGAGACAATGTTTCTATTGTTTTAATCAAGACTTGATATCAAAGGTGCTATTATGGGAAACACTACTGATAAATATATAGGCAGGATACTTGATGACCGCTATGAGATCATCGAGCTAATCGGCTCGGGCGGCATGGCGAATGTATACAAGGCTCTGTGCCACAGGCTCAACAGATATGACGCGGTCAAAATAATGCGCGACGAAACTGCGGCGAATACCGAGCTTAGGAGGCGCTTTCGCGCTGAGTCGCAGGCTGTCGCTATGCTTTCTCACCCGAACATCGTTTCGGTTTATGACGTAAGCCACAGCGACGATGTCGAGTATATCGTAATGGAGCTTATCGACGGCATAACACTCAAGCAGTACTTACAGAAAAAAAGCGTACTCGATCCCGCCGAGGTTCTGGATTTTACTATTCAAACTGCAAAAGCGCTTGAGCATGCGCACAGCAAGGGCATCATCCACCGTGATATCAAGCCGCAGAATATCATGCTGCTCAAGGACGGCATGATAAAGGTCGCTGACTTCGGCATTGCCTCTCTTGAAAGTGACATTGAGGAGAATAACGGCGAGACTGTCGGCTCGGTGCACTATATTGCGCCCGAGCAGGCGCGAGGGCAGGCACCGGATGCCAGAAGCGACATATACTCCCTCGGCATTGTAATGTACGAAATGCTCACCGGCAAGCTGCCTTATGTAGGAGCGTCAGATGTTGAGGTTGCCGTGAAGCATATGAACACCGACCCTGTCAGTCCGCGTGAGCTTGCTCCTGATATATCGGAGGAGCTTGAGCGCATATGTCTAAAGGCAATGAACTCCGACATAGAGAAACGCTACCAAACGGCAACTGAGCTGCTGGCAGACCTTGAGCAATACAAGACCCAGACTCTGGCTGCTCATGTTCTTGAGGATTCCGAGGCGGTGCTTATAGACAGCGATGAGCAGCTGCAGCACAGAGCCAAAAGCCGGCGCAGCCGCAAGATCGCGCTCAGCTCCGGCATATTGGCGGTTCTGCTGTTTGTTATAATAGGCTTTGTATTCCTAAACGGATATTTCCTCAAGGATCTGTTTTCCGACCCCGTAAAGGTCACGGTAGATAATTTCGTCGGCCGTTACTATGAAGACGTTATAAATGATAAAGACTATAAGAAGATCTATGATTTCAAGGTAACCTTTAAGGTTGACCTTGAGCACGAATACGGTATTATCCTCTCGCAGGATCCCGAGTCCGGGCGCAGTAAGTCGATAAACGACAAAAACAGCAAAATCGTTGTGGAGCTCGTCTGCGCCGCAGAAACGGTAGACGATCAGCCGAGGCTTCTGAAAGTGCCCGATATAGTAAACCGCGAAAGGGAAGAAGCCATAAGCATGATCCAGGATGCAGGCTTTACCTATGTGCTTGAGCAGGCACCGTCGGACAGCATAACCAAGGGATATGTCATAAGCACCGATCCTGTCGCGGACGCCGCCGCCGACGAGGGCTCGGAGATAAAGATCATAATAAGCACGGGCCCGGAAGCCGTTATGACAAAGGTACCTCAGCTCAAGGGCCTTTCCAAGCAGGCCGCGATCGACAAGATAGAAAGCAGCAATCTCAGCGTGGGAAACATCTCAACAGCGGACAGTGCGCTTGATGCAGGAACGGTCATCAATCAGAACATTGCAGCCGGAACTCAAGTCGAGGAGCATACAAAGATATCTATAACGATATCCGTCGGCCCGTCCGGAAACGGTGGCTGAATGGAAGGAACAATAATCAAAGCTCTCAGCGGTTTTTACTATGTAAATTCCAGTGACGGTGTTTATGAATGCCGTGCTCGCGGAAAATTCCGCATTGACGGTACGTCGCCCATGGTCGGCGACAGAGTGAGCTTCAATGCAGATGGCTCAAAGGGCTGCGTCACGGCTATCCATGAGCGAAAGAATTTCTTTATCCGGCCAACTGTAGCTAATGTTGACGCTCTTATATTTATTGCTGCAAATACAAACCCTGTAACAGATCCGTTTTTAATAGATAGAGTGTCCGTTATAACGGAGGAAGCCGGCTGTGAGCTGATTGTATGCATAAATAAAACCGACATTGACCCTGCGGATGAGCTGTTTAATATCTACTCTGCCTCGGGCTTTGAAACGCACAGAGTAAGCGCCAAAACGGGCGAGGGTATAGACGAGCTGAAAAAAGCCCTTAAGGGCAAGATATGCGCCTTCACCGGCAACTCCGGTGTGGGCAAATCGAGTATATTAAATACGATGCTCCCGGAACTGCGTCTTCAAGTTGGAGAGGTGAGCGAAAAGCTTGGCCGAGGCAGACATACGACACGCCATGTTGAGCTGTTTGACGCAGGTGGCGAGACCTATATCGCTGACACGCCTGGCTTTGCCTCGTTCGAGATTGAAATGATGCAGGCCATAGACAAGTCAGAGCTGCAATACGATTTCCGCGATTTCAGAAAATATATCGGCTCGTGCCGCTTTGCCGATTGCGCTCATCTGAAGGAGCCCGGCTGCGCGGTGACAGCCGCTGTTGAAGGCGGACTAATACAAAAAAGCCGCTACGGTTCATATGCAAGGCTCTATGAGCTTGCGGCAAAAAATAAGCTTTGGGAAAACAAATAGAATACTCAGACCGCCTCCGGCATACGCTTTATAAAAATGCGTGTGCTGGGGGCGGTTTTTTGCGTAAGGGTCCGTGTGCGTTATTCGCCGTGATAGCAATAGTTTCAGGCATTATCATAATTCTTTCGCTCATACTTCCAACACAGTTTTGGTGGTTTATGCTGGCCGCGGCTCTAATATGCCTTGGAGTTTGGCTCGTTCGCTGTCATTAAGCCTTATACGGCAGCATAGTATGTACAAAGCAAGTTTAAGGAGAAATGCCATGAAGATCGAACTTAAAAGCAGTGAAGGCAGTACCTATAAAATGCTATGCAGCTCCAAAGGCGAGGCGCACAGCGATGCAGAGCTTATAATCCCCGATACACTGGAGGATATACTCCGTATCCTATGCTGCCGCCGACAGTACAGAATACGCGAAAAGACCGTAAGTAAGGATACGGTATGTATATGCGGCGAAGTAGATGTTACGGTCATGTATATCCCTGAATCGGGTGAGGGCGTTCGCGTTGTCGGAACCACAGCTTCGTTTGAGGTCAACCTTGACGCTCCGGATGCAGACAGCACGAGCATTGCAGTTACAAAGCTCTTGTCGCTCACTGTGGACGCCAAGGCGGTTAACCCGCGAAAAATATCCGTAAGCGCAGACGTTTATATGGAGCAAAGCTGCTATAAATATGTTGACGTCTGCTGGACAGAGCCTCCCTCCGAAGCTCCGGATAAGTTGTTTTTCAAAACGCAGGAGCTAAAGTGCAGAAGTATAGAGCTTGTTTCCGAAAAAACGCTCAGCATAGAAGATGAGCTTGACCTGCCGGAGAAATGCCTCGGCGGTGACTTTGTCAAGGCATTCAGCACTGTAAAAATCGCCGGCAGCGAGGTTGTAGGCACTAAGCTCGTCGTAAAGGGAAGCGCAGAAATTGAAGCCTTGTATCTCGTGTCGGGAATTCCGCGGTCGGCAAGCTTCTCACTGCCTTTTTCTCAGCTGTTTGAGCTTCCCGACGGCTGTACGCAACCCGAGGTATCCGCTGCTGCCATGATTACAGGGCAGTATTTCGAGTCTTTTGACAAAAAGCTTTCGGCGGACATTCGCGCCGCGATACAGATAGTGTGCCTCCGGGAGCGCAGCATCAGATACATAATTGATGCATATTCCTGCAAAAAGCAGCTAGGACTTACGCGAAGTGAGAGTCGCTGCCTTACAAATACCGAGGAAGACTCACAGAGCCGCAGCGTACATCTGTCATATAATTCAGACTACGGCGCTGAGGAGATACTGTTTTCATCGGCTTATGCGGCCTGTGCGGAGGTGAGCGAAAATGAGGTGCTCATACCGGTAACGTCGGATATCGTATATAAAGACCGTAATGGTGAGCTCAGAGCCTGCCGTGTCAGAGGTAAGGCGCAGTTTGAGCTCAGTTCTGACCGTAAGCCGAACGAGGTTTACGTCACAAATGTATATGTAAGTGCCTCTGCGACGGGAAATAGCGTAAATGCCGACATAGATGTAGCATTTACCATGCGATATCTTAGCTACGGCAGCATAAGCATGATTACCGAGGTCTGCGAAACTGAGCAGAATCGTGAAAGGGCGGACGCAGCTTTGTATATGTGCCGCTGCACTGACGGCGATCTATGGAGTCTTGCGAAAAAGTACGGCTCGGATGTTGATCTCATAATGTTAATAAACGAAATTGACGGCGTACCCGATGATAGGCTGCTGCTCATCCCGGTTATATAAGTATGATAAACGCGTATGATGAGGCTGTGAAGCTGCTGCCTGCAAAAACGGCGGCAGCTCTCGGCAAAGAGCTTAGGTGCGCCGAGGAATTCAGACTCCGTACAGGCTATGCTATGACCGCACTCATAGACGGAAGAGAATTGCCTGTATCAGACACCTCCGTTACTCAAGAAGATATTGCCTGCGTTATCGAAAAGGCTACCCGCGCATCTGTACACACGGTTCAGCAGGATATGACCAGAGGATTTATCAGCTGCGGTTTCGGACTGCGCCTCGGCGTTTGCGGCACCGGCATAATATCGGGCTGTGCGGTATCAGGACTTCGGGATATCAGCTCAGTTTCGATTCGCATACCTCATGAAGTGCGCTCCTGCGGAGGTAATGCGGCAAAAATGCTGTATGGCAGCCGGGATAACACTCTTATTGTCTCACCGCCCGGCGGCGGAAAAACGACCCTTTTGCGTGAGCTGATACGGTCTATATCAGCATCTGGCATAAGAATCGCTGTTGCAGATGAGCGCAGGGAGCTGGCGGCAATGTATCGCGGCTCACCGCAGTTTGATATAGGACCGGCTACCGATGTCATGTCGGACATACCAAAGGCTGAATCTGTCATGATGCTGCTCAGGACAATGAATCCGCAGGTAATAGTAATGGATGAGATTTCCACTCCAGACGATTGCTCGGCAGCAGCATCGGCAATTGGCTGCGGAGTTCGTGTCATCGCATCGGCGCACGCTGCATCTGTTGGTGAGCTTAAAAAACGCGCAGTGTATCGCGGCCTTATAGAGTCTGGAGCATTCACCGCCGCAGTCATCATTGAAAACAGCGGAGGAACACGCAGCTATAGATGGGAGAGTCTGCAATGAACCTTATCGGCGCAATGCTTATAATGCTTGGCTGTGCTGCAGCAGGCATCATGAAAGCGCACGGGCTCGGTGAACTGGACAAGACCTACAGCTCGCTAATTTCCGCACTTATGCTCATGAAAAGTGAAATATCCTCGCGTGCATCCGCTCTCGATGATGTTATGAATGTCGCCCGGAGCTCGGCGGCAGGCGATACAGCACGGTTTATCGGAACGGTGATTGAAAATTTTTCAATACTTGGCGAGAAATCATTCTGCACCATATGGTCAAGCGCGGCGGAAAGCTGCCTGCAAAGCATATCTCAACGCTCACTGTCAGCCGTCAAGGTCCTCGGCGGCAGTCTCGGAAAATATGAAAGCGCCATGCAGTGCGCGGCTATAGGCCGCTGTATAGACGAGCTGTCGGCAGAGCAGAAAAGCTTAAGGGAAACGCTCGGCACAAACAAAAGAATGTACATCGGCATAGGCGGAGCCGCAGGGCTTATCATTGCCATCGTGCTGATCTGAGGAGGAACAATGGAAGTTGAGCTCATATTCAAAATAGCGGCAGTCGGAATACTTGTAGCGGTGCTTAATATACTGCTGTCACGCTCCGGAAGGGACGAGCAGGCACTTATGACAACGATTGCGGCACTGGTAGTCGTGCTTATAGTCGTAGTGCAGAAGATCAGTGAGCTTTTCGTGCTCATAAAAGACTTGTTTCAGCTCTGATGGATATTGTGATAAAGGCCGCGGCTATAGCCGTTGTCTCCGCATTGTGTATTCTGCTTATAAAAAAGAGCAATCAGGAGATCGGGCTTGCCGCCGCGCTCGCTGCCGCTGCAGTTATCTGCTTTGCAGCAGTGAGGTTGTTTGAGAGCATACTTGAGCTCGTGCGATACACCATATTGCAGACCGGTCTCAGCTCCGCACTTTTTCTTCCGATAATTAAATGCGTCGGCATAGCTGTTGTCGTCAAGGTAACCTCAGGTCTGTGTAAGGATGCCGGGCAAAGCGGAATAGCTTCCGCTTTGGAAATGCTCGGCTCCGCTGCCGCGCTGTTCACGGCACTTCCCCTAATTTACTCACTTTTAGAGACGATCGGCGGACTGATATGAAAAAGCTTTTATTCATCCTTATATTTTCGGCTTTACTTATAACGCCGTGCTGCGCAGCGCCTTATGACGATGCACAGCTGCACGATTCACTGCCGGACTATGCCGACGAGCTGGTCGGAGAGACAGAGCAATCTCCGCAGGACGGACTTTCAAGACTCGGCGATGCGTTCACCAAGGCCGTTTCAGGCGGCCTCGGCGGCGTTATAAAGCGAGCTGTGAGCATAATAGCCGTAGCCATGATATGCGCGGTGCTCGCAGTGTTCTGCGACGATGCTCCCGAATACGTAACGCTCGGCGGATGCGCCGCAATAGCGATAATAAGCGTTTCTGACGTCAATTCGTTCATATCGTCGGGCGCGGACGTAATAACGACGCTGTCGGGATTTTCAAAAACGCTGCTGCCCGCAATGTGCGCGGCCTCCGCCGCCTGTGGAACGCTGTCGTCGGCAACGGTCAAGTATGCGGCGTCGGTTTTATTTATGGACTCGTTCGTAACCGTCGCTCAGAGCGTCATACTGCCGCTTATCTACGCGTATCTTGCCGTCGGCATAGCGGCGGCGGCCTTCGGTAATAAAAGCCTATGCGATATATCCTCGCTTTTAAAGCGCTTGAGCACACTTTTGATGATAGCGGTATCGCTTGGCTTTACAGCATATATAAGCATAAGCTCGATCATAGCCTCCGGCGGCGACGCGGTTGCGTCGAAATTTGCAAAGACCGCAATTTCCACGGCGCTGCCTGTAGTCGGAGGCATAATTTCAGACGCAGCATCCACAGTTGTCGCCGGAGCGGAGTCAATGCGCAATACCGTCGGCATATTCGGTATGTTAGCGCTGCTTGCGGTGTGCGTTTCACCGTTTGCGGTCATGGCGGTAAATTATCTCGGCTATAAACTCACGGCTGCCGCCGTGAGAGCCTTCGGATGTAAAAAGCTTGCATCGCTGACTGACTGTATCGGCTCTGCCATTGGCATGATCCTCGGTCTTGCAGGCTGCTGTGCGATAATCCTTTTTGTATCCATGGCTGCATCAATAAAGGCGGTGGGAGGATAATGTCAGAGCTTTTCAATCAATGGCTGCACGCGGTCATATATACGGGCATCGTATGCTCAACAGCCTTGCTTCTTACACCCGATGGCAGGGTAAAAAAAGCGCTGGCTATCATCTGCGCCGTGGCCATGTGCGCATCTATCGCCTCTCCGCTTTCTGAGCTTGACTTTGATGCATATTCCAGGGCAATGGCGAATTATAAGCTAGATGCCGAGCGGTATACACGGCAGGGTGAGGACTACAGCAAAAATTTAAACCGCACTATCATAGAAGACGAATGTCGGGCATATATATTGGACAAAGCCGATGAGATCGGCGCCGTGCTGTCCGAGGTCACCGTGACGGCTATCTGGAGCAGCGACGGCTACTGGTATCCGCATGAGGCAAAAATCGTTTGCTCGGCTACGGATGAACAGAGAAGCAGGCTGTCCGACTATATCCAAACGCAGCTGGGAATAAGTATCGGCAATCAGAATTGGAGCGATGCAGCAAATGAGTGATAAACTGAAAAACCGGTTTAATAAATTCAAATATCCCATGCTGGCGCTCGTGCTCGGATTGATAATAATGCTTCTCCCCATAAGCGGCACAAAATCAGCAAATGCCGCCGCTCAGAGCGATGAGCAGCGCCTCGCGTCGGTACTTCAAAAATGCGATGGCGTAGGTGACGTAACGGTACTTCTGTCCGACACGGGAGCCGTCATCGTATGTACCGGAGCGGACAACGCCACCGTAAAATTTTCTATAGTAAAGGCCGTTGAAGCCTTCACAGGCTTTTCCGCAGACAGCATTCAGGTAATTAAACTGCGCCGAATATAGGAGGTTAAAATGAAGCATATTAAAAGAAATGTGACTATTGCTGCGGTACTGCTGCTCGTATGCGCAGCGGTGTATCTCAACTGGTCGTACAATAACAAATGGGGGACTGCAGATCCGGCTATGGTAAAAGCCGAAGACGCTGCGATGAAAGCCGCAAACGAAGCCTACGAAGCGGCGAACACAAACAGCTCGAGCGGATATTTCGCAGAGGCCCGCCTCAACCGTCAGATATCACGCGATGAGGCTATGAAGCTGCTTGAGGATGCTGTCAAATCCGACACTGCATCGCAGGAGACTATAGATTCAGCAATGACTTCCATATCCGCAATGGCAAACTGCTCCATGAAGGAATCCCAGCTTGAAAACAAGCTGCTGGCAAAGGACTTTTCCGACTGCGTCGTTTATATGAGCGAGGACTCGATAACCGTTGCCGTTCCGGCTCCGCATGACGGTCTCAGCGAGGCTGCAGTTGCGAGAATAACCGAAACCGTTACCTCCGAGACCTCATATACGGCGGCTCAGCTCAACGTAATCGAAGTGCCATCGTAAAAAAGACGGGAAAAACCCGTCTTTTTTCTTTATTTTTGCCTTATGTTGTGGTAAAATACTATGACAGAATTTTTGCACCGTCGGTGCAGACACAATGGAGGCACATCATGAGTGAAAATTATATTAGCTGCAAAGCCGAAAACGGCAGCATAAATATATCCGAGGAAGTCATATCCGCAATGGTGCGCACGGCTGTGACAGAAGTTGAGGGCGTTGCCGCCATATCCAACACGACGACCGGCGAGATCGCAGAGCTTATCGGTATAAAGACCATGTCCAAGGGCGTTACGGTTCAGATAATAGAAGATACCGTCAAGGTCGATGTTATCATCCTCGTCCGCTACGGCTGCAATATCGTAAATGTTGCACGTGACGTTCAGAGCTCTGTCGGCGAAGTTGTTCATGCCGTCACCGGCATTGAAAAGGCGGAGATAAATGTTCACGTCTCGGGCGTTGCATTTGAAAAGTAGGATACGAGGTATTTTTGAATGAAGAGAACTACCGCCAGAGAAATAGCGGTGCAGCTCAGCTTTTACGCCTGCTCCTGCGAAAAGCCCGTTGATGAGCTGCTTGATGAGTTTTTCGGCAGAGAGTATTACGATACTCTTGCGCAGGAAAATGAGCTGTTTGCCGAGTACCCCGAAAAAAAGCAGCGCGAGTATATCTCACGTCTTGTCAAAACGGTCTGTGACTATCGCATCCAGATAGATAAGCTTATCGAAAAGTATGCTCAGGGCTGGAAGCCGGAGAGAATGTCCAAGACGGCAATGGCCATACTGCGCTGCGCAGTGAGTGAGATCATGTATATGGACGATATCCCGTCTGGCACTGCGATAAACGAGGCCATAGAGCTTGCAAAGGGCTATGACGAGCCGGAAACTGTTTCGTTTATAAACGGTATTCTCGGCGGCATAATGCGCGGAGAACTTGCCGGTGAAGGCATCTCCGAAGGGGAGATAGAGACTGTTACGGAGACGGTGTGATGAATCAGGAATGTCTTACCGTATCCGAGCTTAACCAAATAATCAAAAGGCTTATAGACGGCGAGCCCGTCCTTAGCAAGGTCTGCGTGCGCGGCGAATTGTCAAACTACAAGATATATCCGTCCGGACACCATTACTTTACGCTCAAGGATGCCGAAAGCAGTCTTCGCTGCGTTATGTTTAAAAGCAGTGCGTCCAAGCTGCGCTTTCGCCCCGAAAGCGGAATGGGTGTCACTGCTTTTGGGCGTATATCTGTATTCCCCCGCGATGGAGCTTATCAGCTCTACTGCACAGACCTCATCCCCGAGGGAACAGGAGATCTTCAGATAGCTTATGAGCAGCTCAAGGCAAAGCTTGCCGCCGAGGGGCTGTTTGATACGGTTCATAAAAAGCCGCTGCCGCCGTTTCCCGAGAGGATAGCTATCATAACCTCTTCGGCAGGTGCTGCGGTCCACGATATGATCCGCATACTTGGCACGCGCTGGAGCATGACGAAGGTCATCCTGCTGCCGGTTCGAGTCCAGGGCGTTGAAGCTCCGCCGGAGATAGTCGGTGCCATACGCTATGCAAACCGCCATAAGGTCGCAGACCTCATAATAACGGGTCGTGGCGGAGGCTCGATAGAAGACCTTTGGGCATTTAATGACGAGCGCGTCGCAAGAGCGATATATGAATCCGAGCTTCCGGTCATCTCCGCTGTAGGGCATGAGCCGGATGTTACCATAGCCGACTATGTCGCCGATGTCAGAGCGTCTACCCCGTCTAACGCTGCTGAGATAGCCGTTCCCGACGAGAATGAAATGCGCGAGTATCTTATGAGCATGAGCATTCGTCAAACGCAGGCAATGAAAAAAAGTCTCAACCGTATGAATACCCGGCTTGACGATATTAAAAGCCGCCGTGTTCTGCAGAACCCCATGGCCTATGTTGACGCAAAACGAACGGAGCTTGACTATGTGAGCGGAAAGCTCATAGCTGCCGCGGAAAAGACAAATGCGGCAAACCGGCATAGGTTTGTTGCGCTCGCCTCGGCGCTTGACGCTATGAGTCCTCTGAAGGTGCTCGGCAGGGGATACGCGATAGCGTCAAAGGAAAACGGCGAGATTGTAAAAAGCGTCAGCGATGCAAATACCGGAGATAAGCTGTGCCTGAGCGTCTCTGACGGCCTTATAAAATGCACTGTAGATGAAAGCGAGGCAAAGAGCAATGGCTAAGGAAAAAATAAGCTTTGAGGAATCTTTAAAACGGCTTGACGAGATAGTAAAACAGCTTGAGCGCGGTGATGCTCCGCTGAGTGAATCACTCAAGCTTTTCGAAGAGGGCACCGCTCTCATATCCAATTGTGACCTTCTGCTCAGCGAGGCCGAGCAAAAGGTCGTAAAGCTCAGAAAAGGTCAGAACGGTGAGCCGGAGGAGCTGCCGTTCGGTGAATGATATGACTGCAAACGAATATAAAAAATATGTGGACGCAAAGCTTTCAGAGTATTTCAAGCCATCGGGTCTGAGCTACGACGGACTTCTTGAATCCATGCATTACAGTCTGACGGCCGGAGGTAAGCGTATTCGCCCCATGCTTGTTCTGGAGTTCTGCCGTATCTCCGGCGGCAATATTGAAAAGACTCTGCCCGTTGCCTGCGCCATAGAAATGCTGCACACATACAGCCTTATCCACGATGATCTTCCTTGCATGGATAATGACGCCCTGCGCCGAGGTAAGCCCACAAATCACGTTGTCTACGGTGAATGCACCGCAACCTTGGCCGGAGATGCTCTTCAGGCCGAGGCCTTCGGGACGATAGCGCGCAGCCAGCTTCCCGCGGAGGCAAGAGTGACTTGCGTCGAAATACTCGCTGATGCCGTCGGCAGTGACGGAATGTGTGCAGGTCAGTATCTTGATATGGTGGGCGAGCATAAGCTCCTTTCCGAAGATGAGCTTAATGATATCAATTCGCGCAAGACAGGCTCACTGCTCACAGCGGCCTGCCGCATGGGTGTTGCCGCAGCCGGAGGGAATAAGGCGATGCTTGAAGCAGCCGCACAGTACGGCGCCTGCGTCGGCGCGGCATTCCAGATTCGGGACGATATTCTGGACGTTATAAGCACCAGCGAGGAGCTCGGAAAGCCCATCGGCTCGGACGCTCAGGAGCATAAGAACACTTATATGACACTGCTCGGCGAGTATAAGTGCATGCAAATGATCGAAAAGCTCACTGATCAGGCTAAGAATGCAATAGCAGGCACGTTTAAGGATACGAAATTCCTCTGCGAGCTTGCTGATTCTATGGTAACGCGCAAGAATTGAAGTGAATTAATTGTAAAACCGCGGCGAATGTCTATTGTAATATTCGCCGCGGTTTGTTATTATATATAATAGCATATTTTGCGAATATTTAATTAATTCTGAGGTATTGTTTTGAATATTTTGAATAAAGTCAATTCCTCTAACGACATAAAGCGCCTAAGCAAGAGCGAGCTCCCTCAGCTTTGCAGCGAGCTGCGCGAGTTTATCATCAATAATGTTTCAAAAACAGGCGGACATCTTGCCTCCAATTTGGGAACGGTCGAGCTAACGGTCGCGCTGCACAGGGTATATGACAGCGCTGTTGACAGGATAGTGTTCGATGTGGGACACCAAAGCTATGCGCACAAGATAATTACGGGACGGCGCGACGCTTTCGGAACTTTGCGCTGCTATGGCGGCCTTTCCGGTTTCCCAAAACCTTATGAGTCCTATGATGATGCCTTCATCGCGGGGCATGCCTCAAACTCCGTTTCCGTCGCGCTCGGAATGGCAAGGGCACGCACCATAAAAGGCGAGAGCTACAGCGTATGCGCTGTTATCGGTGACGGTGCGCTCACGGGCGGTCTGGCATATGAGGGCCTTGCCAATGTCGGCGGCAGCAGCGAGCCGATGGTCATTATACTCAATGACAACGGCATGAGCATAAACGGCAACGTCGGCGGCATGGCAAAGCTACTGTCAAAAGAGCGTGTGAAGCCGGGCTATATTAATTTCAAGCGCTGGTACAGGCAGGCTGTCAGCGGCATGGATGGTCTGTATAACACAAGCCATAAATTGAAGGAGGCGCTTAAAAAGTCCATTTTGCCGTCAAACATGTTTGACTCCATGGGGATATATTATCTCGGCCCTGTTGACGGACACGATGTTGATCAGCTGGAAACAGTCATCCGCTGGGCAAAGGAAATGAACACACCTGTGCTCGTACATGTTATAAGCAAGAAGGGAAAGGGCTGCAAATACGCCGAGGAGCATCCGGAGAAATATCACGGCGTGGGCAAATTTGACCCTGTCACCGGTGATATGCCTGAGGCAGCGCCCTGCTTTTCATCTGTTTTCGGAAAAAAGCTTACGCAGCTTGCCGAAATAAATCACGATATCGTTGCAATAACCGCCGCCATGTGCGCCGGAACGGGGCTTACCGAGTTTGCGGAGCGCTTCCCGAAACGTTTTTTTGATGTCGGCATAGCGGAAGAGCATGCAGTCGCAATGGCTGCCGGCATGGCAAAGCAGTCGCTCACGCCTGTTGTCGCAATATACTCGAGCTTTCTCCAGCGGGCGTATGATATGCTCATACATGATGTTTCGCTTCAGGATCTGCACGTTGTATTCTGCGTTGACAGAGCCGGACTCGTCGGCAATGACGGTGAGACTCACCACGGCGCGTTTGATATTAGCTATCTGCGCTCCGTGCCGAATATGCAGGTGCTGTGTCCCGCGAGCTTTGCCGAGCTTGAGGTCATGCTCAACGAGGCGATAAATCACATGTCCGGCCCTGTGGCCGTTCGATATCCCCGCGGCGGAGAGGGAAAATATACAGATTGTATGACAGACGGCTGCATTAAGCTCCGCGACGGAAACGATATTACGATCGCTTCTTACGGAACCGATATCAATATTGCGCTCGATACTGCTGATATCCTTGCAGACAGAGGCATTTACGCCGATGTGTTCAAGCTTGCGCGGCTTGATAAGCGCTATTACGGAGATATAATTACATCCATGGGGAAAACAGGCCGCTTTCTGATGAGCGAGCAGGTATGCCAGACAGGATGTATAGCAGATGAGATTCTTGCTTGCGCCGAACGTGACGGGGTGAGGATAAACGCCGCGTATACGCCGAATCTCGGCAGCGGCATCGTTGTGCAGGGAACAGTGCCCGAGCTTATAGCCCACTGCGGCCTTGATGCTGAAAGTCTTGCCGATAAAGCCGAAAAGCTGGTCAGGGGTGAATGATGAAAAAAGTTAGACTCGATCAGCTCGTTTTCGATCTCGGGCTGACGGAGAGCAGAGAAAGAGCCAAAACTACCATAATGAGCGGACTTGTTTTTGTCGACGGACAGCGCGCGGATAAGCCGGGTATGCAGGTGCCGCCCGACGCAAATATCGAGGTCAGAGGCGCAGCTCTTCCATATGTAAGCCGCGGCGGATTTAAGCTTGAAAAGGCGCTTGAGGTCTTTCCGGCAGTTCCTGCGGACAAGGTCTGCATCGACTGCGGCGCATCGACCGGCGGTTTTACCGATGTTCTGCTGCAAAACGGTGCGAGAAAGGTATATTCGGTCGATGTCGGATACGGACAGCTTGCATGGAAACTCAGGCAGGATGAGCGAGTCGTAAATATGGAGCGAACTAATATCCGCCATATAAGCTCCGAGCAGATACCTGAGCCAATCGACCTAGCCGTTATGGATCTGTCGTTTATATCAATAAAGCTTGTGCTTTCGGCGGTGTGCTCGCTGCTCAAGGACGGCGGCGAGCTTATCTGCCTTATAAAGCCGCAATTTGAAGCCGGCAGGGAAGAGGTAGGTAAAAAAGGTGTTGTGCGTGACAAAAGCGTGCACCTTTCCGTCATCGACAGTATTTTGGATTTTGCTCCGAGCGTCGGTATGACGGTCATGGGACTCGACTTTTCACCTATAAAAGGCCCTGAGGGCAACAGGGAGTATCTGTGCTATATGAAAAAAGGCAAATTTGATGCACCTATTATAGATGCGCAGGCAGTTGTTGACGCCTCGCACGAGCAATTGTGAGGTTAAAATGGCTAGACTAATCGTATTGTGCCCAAACCCTTACCGGGATTGCGGCCTTGAGCTTACAAAGAAAGCGAAAAATATTCTGACAGCGGGCGGATACAAGGTCGCTGTATGTCCCGTTTTCGGGGCGCATGACACAGCTGTTATGCCCGATGGTGTGGAGCTTACCGCGTGGAGCGCTGTCGCCGATAGCGCCGAGCTGTTTATCGTAATAGGCGGTGACGGTACTATCCTTCACACTGCAAGGTATCTTAACCACACCGAAATACCAATGCTGGGTGTTAATCTCGGGACAAAGGGCTTTATGGCCTCGCTCGAGCCTGAAAACCTGGAGCTTATTCTCGATGCCGCGGCAGGGAATTACTCGTCAAGCTTCAGAATGATGATAGATGTTGAGCTTATCCGAAACGGCGAGGTCATATATTCCGACGTCGGCCTAAACGATGCCGTGATCCACGGAATGGGCGACTGCATAAAGCTGACAGCATGGTGCGATGACGAGCGAATAATGAGCTACTCCGGCGACGGAATAATCATATCGACGCCCACCGGCTCTACTGGGTACTCAATGTCTGCCGGTGGACCCATTGTCGAGCCGGAGGCCAAAAATTTCATTGTATCGCCGATTTGTGCGCACTATATAGGCTCAAGAAGCTTTGTGCTCTCTCCATATCACACGATAACCGTAAAGGCGGAAAAGCTGCATGACAGACGTGCATATGTATCTGTTGACGGCACCGACGGCTTTGAGCTTGCAAACGAAGATGTCGTAATAGTTCGCAACTCAGCGAAGACAGCCAACCTTATTTATCTGGGTGAGCGCAGCTTTTATGATTCCACATTTGATAAACTGCAATACAGAGTTGACTGAAAGGGGGACACTTAGTTGAAAGATTCAAGACAAAGCGTTATTCTCCAAATAATTTCAAATCAAGAGATAGAGACTCAGGCGCAGCTGATTCAGGCTCTCGCCGAGCACGGTATCTCCAGCACACAAGCAACACTTTCAAGAGACATAAAGCAGCTGCATCTTGTCAAGGAGCTGAGCAACAGCGGCAAATATCACTATGTTGTCAGCGGCAAATCACGCAATAATGACAGAGATATGCGACTGCGTAAGATATTCCGCGAAAGCGTCACATCATATGCTGTCGCCCAGAATATCATCGTTATAAAAACCCTGCCGGGTCTTGCGTCGGCCGCATGCTCAACGCTTGATTCAATGCACATTGAAACTCTTGCCGGTACTCTTGCAGGTGACGATACCGCGTTTTTGGCAATGAAAAATAATGAAGCGGCGGAACAGTTCTGCCATGAGATAGACGAAATGCTTTAAAGAGGTTTTACATGCTTACTCAGCTGCATATTGAAAATATTGCCGTAATTGAAAATGCTGATATTGAGTTCGGCAGGGGACTGACTGTCCTGACCGGTGAAACAGGCGCGGGCAAATCTATAATCGTAGATTCTCTCAGCGCTGTTCTCGGTGCACGTACCAGCCGAGAACTTGTACGCAGCGGAGCTGAATACGGTATCGTATCTGCCGTTTTCGAAACCGATGCCGCGGCAAAATGGTTTGAGGAAAACGATTTTGAGCCGGAGGATGAGATAATAATACGAAGGAAAATTGGCTCCGACGGCAAGAATAACTGCCGAGTGTGCGGAAATCCCGTTACTGTCTCGCAGCTCAAACAGCTGGGTTCTATGCTGCTTGATATTCACGGCCAGAATGACGGCCGCCAGCTTATGGATGAAGCCTCACACCTTGCGTATCTCGACGGCTTCGGGAAAACCTCAGACGAGCTTACGGCCTTCAAGGATGCTTACGCCGCTTATGTCGCCTGTAAGCGCGAGATGGACAGGCTCTCAATGGACGAGGCCGAAAAGGAGCGCCTTGCCGACAGCTTGAAATACAGGATTGAGGAGCTTGAAAATGCGCAGCTGCGCGTAGGCGAGGAGGATGAGCTCATAGCCCGCCGCGACCTGCTGCGCAATTCCGAGAAGCTCACGGAAGCGCTTGACGGAGCGTACAGCGCACTTTACGCCTGCGATGAAAACGCGGCGTCCCTGACAGATGAGGCCGCGTCTCTGATTAGCCGCGCCGCTGTAATATCCGACGAGCTGCGCGAGATTTCCGATATCATTGACAGCGCATCCTCACTGATATATGATGCGGCCGAGCGTATACGCGACTTCCGCGACGGACTTGAGTTTTCGCCGGACGAGTATGACCGCATCGAAACCCGCACAGCGCTTCTTAAGCGTCTGAGCAGGAAATATAACGCCGATGAGGAGGGCTTGCTGAAGCTGCTCGATAGCAGCAGGCGTGAGCTTGCTATGCTTGAATATTCAGACGATATGCTCAAAAAGCTTGAGAAGCAGCTCGGAGAGCATAGGGATAATTGCGTAAAAAAAGCGGCAGAACTCACAAAATGCCGAAAAGCGGCCGCCAAAAAGCTCGAAGAGCGTATTTGCAGCGAGCTTAAGGACCTGAGCATGCCGTCGGTTCGCTTTAAGGTTTCCGTAGAGCCGACGGAAAACGAGCTCGGCTTTGACCGCACGGGCGCGGACGTGGTGCGGTTTCTCATATCGGCAAACGCCGGCATGGAGCTTGGACGAATATCAAAAATCGCGTCGGGCGGCGAGCTCAGCCGCATAATGCTCGCCATGAAGACTGCTTTTTCGGATAATGACCCGATAGAGACCATGGTTTTCGACGAAATCGATACAGGTGTGTCCGGAATAGCGGCTCAGCGTGTCGGCGAGAAAATGAGCGATCTCTCACGCGGAAAGCAGGTTTTGTGCATAACGCACCTGCCTCAAATAGCGGCATTGGCCGACAGCCACGATAAAATAGAAAAGGCGGAGCGCGACGGCAAGACCTTTACCATTGTCAAAGAGCTTGACCGTCAGGGAAGACGTATGGAGCTTGCAAGACTTCACGGCGGCGACGTTGTGACCGAGACCACGCTCGCCGGAGCCGAGGAGCAGCTTGCTGCTGCTGATAAATATAAGTTGACAAGATGTGATTAGTTTAGTATAATCCACATCGATAACGCGATGAAAAGCGCAAGTAATTCATTTTTTTGCTGCACAGAGAGACCCTGTTTGCTGAAAAGGGGAGAGCTGAGATGAACGAATACGGCTTGGAGCGGCTCGCTGAAATTGCAGTAGGCGATGACGGGTGCGCCCGATACAGCGCTTGAGTCACGAACTCACCGAGGCTTTATCCGCGAGGAGAGAGCGTATAGAGGTGGTACCGCGTTAACAACGCCCTCTGTCTTAGGACAGGGGGCTTTTTTACAGGAGGAAGCTATGGATATCGGACAAAGAGCACTGGATTATCACAATAACGGCTTTAACTGTGCGCAGTCGGTGTTTGCCGCGTGCTGCGAGTATACAGGCATGGACGAAAAAACGGCGCTTGCACTGTCAGCCGGCTTCGGCGGCGGCGCAAGAAGCGGAGAGCTGTGCGGAGCCGTAACGGGCGCTGTTATGGCAGAAGGACTCACTTTTCCGTTTAATGACGGGCAGGATATTGAGGCTAAGGACAAGATCGCAGCTATCGCAAAGCAGTGCGTCGGCATTGCACGCGAAAAGTACGGTCATGTGCGCTGTGAAGAGCTAAAGGGCAATATTGACTGTATGGAAATAATCGCGTTTATGGCTGAAACGGCAGAATACATAATGAAAAAGGAGAAATATTAATGGGTATTTACGAAGAACTGGTAGCAAGAGGGCTTATCGCTCAGGTGACCAACGAAGATCAGATAAAGGACATGATAAACAACGGCAAAGCCACGTTTTATATCGGATTTGACTGCACTGCGGACTCTCTGCACGTCGGCCACTTCATGGCTCTGTGCCTTATGAAGCGCCTTCAGATGGCGGGAAACCGTCCGATCGCTCTTATCGGCGACGGCACCACTCTCATAGGCGATCCCTCCGGCAGAACCGATATGCGTCAGATGCTCACCGAGGAGACGATCGCTCACAACGCCGAGTGCTTCAGAAAGCAGATGGAGAAGTTCATCGATTTCTCCGACGGCAAGGCGATCATGCTGCGCAACTCCGAATGGCTCAAGCCGCTCAACTACATCGAGCTTCTGCGCGAGGTCGGCGCATGCTTTTCCGTCAACAACATGCTGCGCGCAGAGTGCTACAAGCAGCGCATGGAAAAGGGTCTGAGCTTCCTTGAGTTCAACTACATGATAATGCAGAGCTACGACTTTTACTACATGTTCCAGCACTACGGCTGCAACATGCAGTTCGGCGGCAACGACCAGTGGTCGAATATGCTCGGCGGCACGGAGCTTATCCGCCGCAAGCTCGGCAAGGACGCTCACGCAATGACCATCACACTGCTTCTCAACTCCGAGGGCAAAAAAATGGGGAAGACCGCATCCGGCGCGGTGTGGCTCGATCCGAACAAGACCTCGCCCTATGATTTCTACCAGTACTGGCGCAATGTCGAAGACGCCGACGTTCTCAAGTGTCTGCGCATGCTGACCTTCCTGCCGCTCGAACAGATTGATGAGATGGACGGCTGGAAGGGCTCGCAGCTCAACAAGGCAAAGGAGATACTTGCTTATGAGCTTACCGCGCTCGTCCACGGCGAAGAAGAGGCAAAGAAGGCCGAGGCGAGCTCAAAGGCTCTGTTCGGCGGCGGCGCGTCCGGAGAAATGCCTACGACAGAGCTCAGGGAGGCAGAGCTTGCAGGCGGCTCACTCGATATCATGACCGCGCTCGTCCTCACGGGACTGTGCGCATCCAAGTCCGAGGCGCGCCGCAATATCCAGCAGGGAGGCGTTTCCGCAAACGATGAGAAGATCACCGACATTGCCAAGGCATTTACAGCCGATGAGCTCAAGGCCGGTATCGTTCTCAAGCGCGGAAAGAAAAACTTCAACAAGATTATTCTCAAATAAGGTGAAAAGGACATGTCAATAGAAAAAGGCAGAGCATATTTCAGGCAGTTCGGTATGGAGGACAGAGTCCTCGAATTTAACGTTTCCAGTGCAACGGTTGAGCTCGCGGCGCTTGCTCTCGGCGTTGAGGGCGCGAGGATAGCCAAGACGCTTTCATTCAAGAAAGGCGATAGCTGCATTCTTATCCTTGCAGCGGGCGATGCAAGGATAGATAACCACAAGTTCAAGGATAAATTTCACATGAAGGCCAAAATGCCGTCACCCGATGAGGTGCTCACGCTTGTCGGTCACCCTGTCGGCGGCGTGTGCCCGTTCGGTATAAACGACGGCATAGACGTTTATCTTGACGAAAGCCTCAAACGATTTGAGACCGTGTTCCCGGCGGTCGGCAGCGGCAACAGCGCAATTGAGCTCAACCTCGATGAGCTATATAAATACTCAAACGCAGTCGAGTGGATTGATGTATGCAAGCTGCCCGAAGCATAGGTTTTTAAGATAAAAAACAGAAGGAGATACATTTCCTTCTGTTTTTTATACTTACTATCCCTTGTAATTCCTATAAAAATGTTGTATAATAACTTGGATTGTGTGCAGACAGGGGGCGCCGCAGCGCCCCCATATATAAAAGCGGCCGTGCGCACATATACCGCTGCAATATTTTATGCTTCGCAGGCTTCCGAGGTTATATATATGATAAAAATAGCTCCGTCGATCCTCTCTGCGGATTTCACAAAGCTGGGCTCTGAGATCGAAGATATTTGCTCCGCTGGCGCGGAATATGTTCATTTTGATGTTATGGACGGATTTTTCGTGCCCAATATTTCTATCGGCATTCCGGTCCTGAAGTCCGTGCGCAAGATGACCGACATGTTCCTTGACGTTCATCTTATGATAGATAAGCCCGTCAGGTACGCAAAGGCGTTCTGCGATGCGGGAGCCGATCTTGTCATGTTCCATGTTGAGGCGGACTCTTATCAGAATATATCCGACGCTATTGATATCGTTAAGGAAAACGGCAAAAAGGTCGGACTGTCGGTAAAGCCCAGGACTCCGGCGAGCGTGCTGTATCCGTTTATCGAGCGGCTCGATATGGTGCTCGTCATGACAGTTGAACCCGGCTTCGGCGGGCAGAGCTTTATGCACGATCAGCTCCCGAAGATCGCGGAGCTCCGACGCGAGATCGACCGTCGGGGTCTTGATTGTGAGCTTGAGGTTGACGGCGGTGTTGACCCCGTTACGGCAAAGCTTGCAAAAAATGCCGGAGCTACCGTTCTTGTCGCAGGAAGCGCCGTTTTCGGAAAGCCCGACAGAAAAGCGCAGATCGACGCTATACGAAACGCATAAGTTGTTATTGGAGATATTCTGAATGTCTTTTTTCCCTGCTTCACTCGAAAACCTCATAGACAAATTTGCAGCTCTCCCCGGCATAGGTCGAAAAAGTGCGCAGCGCCTCGCGTTTCACGTTCTTTCGCTTCCCGAAGGGGAGGGTGAGAGCTTTGCAAGCGCCATCCTTGAAGCCAGGAAAAATGTCCACTGCTGCAAAATATGCCAAAACCTCACCGAGGGTGAGGTTTGCTCTGTGTGCGCAAGCACTAAAAGGGATAAGAGCATAGTTTGCGTTGTCTCCGAACCGCGCGATGTACTGTCTATCGAGCGCAGCCATGAGTATAACGGCGTGTATCATGTTCTGCACGGTGTTCTGTCACCCATAAGCCACGTTGGACCGGACGATATACGCATAAGCGAGCTTATCCGCCGCGTCGCTGCCGATGACAGCGAGATAAGAGAGATTATCATGGCCACGAACCCCGATACCGAGGGCGAGGCTACGGCCATGTATATTTCGCGCCTTTTAAAGCCTTTTGACGTTAGGGTAACACGTCTTGCATACGGCATCCCTGTCGGCTCGAATATCGAGTTCGCTGACGATGCCACACTTCTTCGCGCACTTGAAGGCCGAATTGAAATGTGATAAGCAGGTTATAATTCCTGTACTTTAAAAATTATTACATACCGAATATCAGAGGGAAAGGCTTCACTGCATTCTGCGGAGCAGGGCAGATACGGTGAGGGGTCCCTTTACTTTGCGTTTTCGGAAATAATCACTCATATTGGAGGTTAATATATGACTCATAAGCTAAAGATCATCCCCCTTGGCGGTCTCGGCGAGATCGGAAAGAACATGACCGCCATTGAATTTGGCACAGATATTATTGTAATTGACTGCGGTCTCGGCTTCCCTGACGAAGATATGTACGGTATAGATATCGTTATTCCTGATATTTCATATCTCAAGGCAAACGCAGAGAAGGTCAGAGGTATAATCATTACTCACGGGCATGAGGATCATATCGGCGCAGTCCCGTATGTTATTCACGATCTGAATGTCCCGATATACGCAACTCCGCTTACGGCGGCGCTCATTGAGCTCAAGCTTGAGGAGCACGATCTGCTGTATAACACTCAGATATTCACCAAGAAGGCAGGTGACATATTCCGCCTCGGCTGCTTCAGTATCGAGTTCATAACCGTCAACCACAGTATAGCCGACGCTGTCGCACTGGCTATAAAAACGCCGTTCGGAACTATTGTTCATACCGGAGACTTTAAGATAGATCTCACCCCTGTTCAGGGCAAGGTTATCGATCTGCCGCGCTTCGGCCAGCTCGGAAATGAGGGTGTACTCGCGCTTATGAGCGACTCTACCAATGTCGAGAAGCCCGGTTTGTCCGCCTCAGAGCGTAAGGTCGGCGAGACCTTTGATATTCTGTTTAAAAATTGTGATCAGCGCATAATCATAACGACCTTCGCCTCAAACGTCCACAGATTACAGCAGATAATCGACGTTGCGGCAAAGTATAAACGCAAGGTCGCCATTACCGGACGCAGCATGGAGAATATTCTGCGCGTCGCAACGGTTTTGGGCTATCTCAACGCGCCGGAAAATGTACTTGTTGACATTACGCAAATCAATAAGCTTCCCAAGGAAAAGGTAGTTATCATATCGACCGGCTCTCAGGGTGAGACCATGTCAGCGCTTTATCGCATGGCATTTTCAGAGCACAGGCAGATAAATATAAGCCCCGGAGACAGGGTCATAATATCCGCTTCCGCCATCCCCGGCAATGAGAATATGATCAGTAAGGTAATAGATGAACTTTTCCACAAGGGCGCAGAAGTCATTTATGACCGCAATACAGCTCTGCACGTTTCAGGCCACGCGTCGCAGGAGGAGCAGAAGATGATGCTGGCTCTGGTCCGCCCCAAGTTCTTTATCCCTGTCCACGGCGAGTACCGTATGCTCGTAAAGCATGCGGAGCTTGGTAAGCTCATGGGCGTAGAACCTAAAAACGTAGTAATCGCCGAAAACGGCAAGATTATTGAAATATCAAAGAAAAGCATCAAGCTCAACGGAGCTGTCCAGTCCGGTGCCGTCATGGTCGACGGCATGGGCGTCGGAGACGTCGGAAGCGTCGTCATGCGCGACAGGCACAGGCTCGCCGAGGACGGTATGGTCGTCATTGTTGTAACGCTCTCATCCTGGGATAACGTGCTTTTGTCCGATCCGGAGATACTCACACGCGGCTTTGTCTATGTAAAGGAAGCCGAGGATATGCTTGAAGAGCTCAAGCGTGTGACCAAGGAAACCGTCCTTGCCTGTGAGGAAAACGGTGTTAAGGACTGGTCGGCAATAAAAAGCCGCATAAAGAGCAACGTATCCGGCTATCTTTATAAGACCACAAAGCGCAGTCCAATGATTCTGCCGCTCATATCCGAGATATGATGAACATTCCGCTTTTTGATTGCCACTGCGACACGGCAGCGTATGCGCGTGAGCACGGCGAAAAGCTCCGGCGAAACCGTATGCAGCTTGACCTTGAGCGCCTGTCGCATTACTCTCCGGCCGGACAGGTATTTGCTGTCTGCGCTGCTGACGACGCCGAGCCCGTCAAATTTGCCGACGCCACTATTTTGTATTTCCTTGAGCAAATAAAAGAAAATTCAGACATAGTGAAGCTGTGTCTGAATTTTCGGGATATCTTATCTGCCGAGAAAGAGGGGAAGATCGCGGCCCTGCTCTCCATAGAGGGAGCGGAGCAGATCTCCGATATAGACGCGGCATACAGGCAGGGCGTGCGCATCGTACATATGACATGGAACCATGATAATGCCCTGTGCGGCGCAGCCATGGACAGCGGCGCAGGACTTACGCAGGAAGGAAAGCACTTTGTTATGTGCGCGCAGCAGCTCGGCATAATGCTGGATATGTCGCATATATCCGAGCGCGGCTTTTGGGACACGCTCAGTATAAGCACACGCCCGGTGATTGCCGGGCACTCCAACGCGAAAGCTGTCTGTAATGTGACTCGCAATCTGACGGACGCTCAATTTACCGCACTCGTTAAGCAGGGCGGGGGAGCAGGCATCAATCTCTACCCAGAGTTTCTCGGCCTTGGGTGCGATATAGACGCTGTTTTTGCGCATATTGAGCATTTTATATCGCTCGGCGGTGAGAAATCCGTATTTCTCGGCTGTGACCTTGACGGCATCGAGCAGATGCCGAAAGGCATAAGCGGTGTGCAGGATCTCGGCAGAATATATGAAGCACTGCTAAGGCATAATTACCCGGAGCGGCTTGCTCGGGATATTTTTCGAAATAACATTCTTAGAGTAATGGAGAAGGTGCTGTGAACATTCAGATCTTCGGCAAGAGCAAATGCTTTGACACCAAGAAAGCCGAACGCTATTTTAAAGAGAGAAGAATAAAATATCAGTTTGTAGATATAATGAAGTTCGGCATGAGCAGGGGAGAGCTCAGCTCCGTAAAGAATGCCGTCGGCCTTGATAATATGATGAACAAGGACGATATCGATTACCCGCTCGTACAGTATCTTGCATCGAACGAGGCAAAGCTCGAAAAGCTCTTCGAATGCCCGTGGCTTATTAAAACACCGATCGTTCGCAATGGCAAGCAGGCAACAGTCGGATATACCCCCGATGTTTGGTCTAAGTGGGAATAAATATAAGAAAAACCGCCTGATACGGCGGTTTTTCTTATATTGTAGTGAGTGAGTCTGTAAGCCGGGTTCTGTCTTAAACGACCATCTATCTAATCCTGCCGTTGCCGGCAGG